>NZ_JAACGD010000023.1 GCF_022810445.1 Candidatus Cardinium sp. cBcalN2
AAATATCAACTACTACACCTTACACCTGGAAAAACAGAACTTGCCCGCTTCGCGGGCTTCAAACAGGCTGTTTTTCTATTTCAGCTGTAAGGGCTGCTTTCTGATCGCAACTATTTTACAAGGGGTGTTTTTGCTTTTTCTACGTAGCTTTGTCACTGCGCTGAATGGCTACTGATTTTGTGACAGTTTTTTAGCTTAAGTGCCTAAGTTTTTTTCCAAACTGTAGCTTAACACACGCTGCATTTCAAATCCAAGTCTTAAGGTATCTGTTCATGACACTAGTAAAAAATGAATTTTTTAAAACTACTTAAAAAAGTAAGATAAAAAAACTTATAATCAAATAAAAATAATTAAAAATTCCTTAAGTTGACGCCATTAGGCGAACGGAAACTGCTTAAGATTTAAAATATGGTTGGTGATTTTTCTACTGCAACTGCTTCATTTTGTAGATTACTAATGTTTTTAGCTTATACAAAGTTTCTAATTCACTTAGACTTAATTCCTCTTTTTATTTTGGGGGATATTTGGATAACCAAATCTGGCCAATAGTAATCCATTTTTACGCCAGTTTGGGGTAACTTTTACACGTTGTTCTAGAAATATTTTCTTCTGGAAAAACTTTTCCAATGCTTCCCTAGCAGCTATACCTAATTTTTTTAGCGCATCTCCTCTTTGACCAATCAAAATCCCTTTTTGGGTTTGCCGTTCTACATGTATAATCGATCGAATTGTAATCAGGGTTTCTCTTTCCTTAAAATCATCGACCACTATTTCTACACTGTAAGGTATTTCTTGGCGGTATTGGTCTAGTATTTTTTTACGTATGATTTCTTGTACAAAAAAACGCTCGGACTTGTCTGTTAAGGTTGCTTCTGGATAATAAGGAGGGTGATTGGGTAACGATTTAACAATATGTTGAATGAGTTGATCGATGTTTTCATTTTTTATAGCTGATATAGGTACAATTGTTATTCCTGGCTTATAGTGCTGCCAGTAAGCTATTGCTTGATTAAGTTGATTAGCTTTGATTAAATCAACTTTATTCAATACCAATATAATTGGTTTTTCAGTACCGTTTTCATCAAGCCACGGAATCACTTCCAGGTCTTGTACATCTACTAACCAGATAAAGATATCAGCATCTGCACAAACCACTTTTACACCTTCCATCATAGCCGCTTGTAGCGGATAAGCAGGGGTAATCAAACCCGGTGTATCTATATAAATAATTTGAAAGTTCTTTTCAGAAACGATTCCATAGAGCTTGTGGCGTGTCGTTTGTGCTTTTGAATGGGTAATGGCTAGTTGTTCACCTACTAATAGGTTCATTAAGGTAGATTTGCCAGCATTTGGTTTGCCAAAAATCGCTACAAAACCAGCTTGATAATTGCTTGTATGTTTGTGCATAAGAATAATATATTTGCAATGTTACAAAAAAACATATAAATTTGTAATAATTCAAGTCGTTATACAGACAATCTTTTACGCTTGATTCTTTGAAAGATTTACCGCGGGGTGGAGCAGTTGGTAGCTCGTCGGGCTCATAACCCGAAGGTCATAGGTTCGAGTCCTATCCCCGCAACTTGCTCTCCTTTCTTAACTATCTCCTTGGTTTTTTAGCTATATTTTTTGTCAAGCAAAAATGTAACATGCCAATTTCTCTATGTATTATGTCTTCATTTAGTGAAAAAGCAACATATACCCCCTCAAGCTTAATTTTTGGTTGCAGGGCAGTTATAGAAACCATATTAGCTGGCCGAACGATTGAAAAAGTTTTTTTTGAAAAAAAAAATAAAACAGTCTTAACCAAATCGTTATACAACCTGGTTCGCAAACATGAAATTCCTTTTAGCTATGTGCCCATTGAGAAATTGAATCGCATGGCTCGTGGAAATCATCAAGGTATTGTAGCAGTTCTATCACCTATTTTTTTTGCTCCTTTAGACTGGGTGGTGCAGACTACCTTTGAGCAGGCTAAAGCTCCTTTAATAGTCGTATTAGACGGCCTAACAGATGTACACAATATAGGAGCCATTGCTCGTACTGCACTTTGTATGGGTGTTGATGCATTGGTATTGCCTACACAAGGTAGTGCTGGCTTAGCTGGCGCAGCCATGAAAACGTCAGCCGGTGCATTAGCCACGTTACCGATTTGTCGAGTAGCTGACTTGAGTAAAGCCTTGCGTTTTTTACAAGAAAGTGGATTAATCCTATTGGCTTGCCATGCAGAAGCTGCGCAATCGATATATAAAGTAGACCTAAAACTGCCTATTGCCATTATCTTAGGAGGTGAAGAGCATGGCATAGCACACAAACATTTAAGATTGGTTAGCGATCATATTTGCATTCCTATGCAAGGCCCTATTGCTTCTTTTAATGTTTCTGTGGCAGCTGGTATCATACTATACGAAGTATTCCGGCAACGTTTTGTATAGTAGACTTATTGCCAATCACGTAACTATATAATCAGCTATGGTAACGTATCTATGCACTATTTTGACAAGGCCACGCACAAAAAGAAAAAGCACCTCTTGTAAAATAGTTGCAATCAGTAAGTGATCTCTTTTTTGATCAAGCAAAAAGGGGGATAAAAATTGCTTCGTACTTAGTGGACTGAATGAAGACCTCTATATAATTTGCAATTCTTGTTTAGAATAAATAAATTTGCAAAGTCTTTTAGGTTACCGATAACTGGTTGATCTATTGGCCTACTTTTAAGATTTAAGCATATTTTAACTTGCTTTTTTATTGATAAAGAAGTAAAATATGAATGGCAAGTTCAGAAGAAACGATTTTAAGACTGCAGCTATATGCTTATAATAAAAGCTATAGATTAGGAGATAATCCATAACATGGATTAAAGTAAACTATAATTGAAACCAATTACATTTATGACAGTTAACAAAAATAAATCAATAAGCAAGGGTTTTTTCTCAAAAAACAAATTTCCGGTAGCAATCACGTTATCTAGTAGTTTATTCGTTCATTTACTTGGGTGTAATGCAATACAAAGTAAGAGTGAGTTTATTAGAACATTATCTAATAATAAGTCTTGTAAAGGATCATCTATATCTCTTAATTCTTACATAAGAAATGAAGAAATAAAATCCGATCCAGCACTATCATTAAATGTCAAATCAAAGGAGTTCACATTTAAGCCGCTATGTGATCTTCTAAGACAGATGTGTCAAACGCTTGATGCTAGGCAAAAGAAAATGGTTGCAATCGAAAAAAATAATATATTATATAGTGCATATAAGTCTTTTTATAAAGAAGTGTACGTACTAACAGAACGAAATATTAAGGCTCTATACAAAATACTTAAAAAAGCAAGCAAAGACTATCAAAATCAAAATATTGATAATCTATATGAGGTTCTTAATAAAGCAACTCAAAATTGCAAAAATAAAAAATTGTTAGAACGTACCGACAATTTCGCTAGTATTACTTCCAAAGTACAAATACTAGCTTTATCAGCGCCTGAAGAAGACAACACACCAAGGTGCACAATCTTTAAGAGATTGATTCATGACATTGAAACCAACATTAATGTGTTTCGTTTATGTCCAAACAATCAAGATCTAAAGCAAAAAATTCACATGTATATTTCTCTAATAGACACGCTATACAAGCATGAAAATACACTTTATAAAGAAATCTATGGATATACTGAAAGTTCAAAATACAAATCGTTACGATTCGTTCTAGATGATCTAGAAACAGAATGGAATGATATGTTGTAAGAACAAAATTATGATGCTTCTAATAAACCAAAACCTAATGCAACAAACAAAAAAGAATTTAATATTTTTAAGTCAAAAAAACGAAAATATGATCTAGAAAAATCACTCTCTAGTATAGATTTAAGACCCAGTAAATTGAAATTTACTTGTTCAGAATACTCAGAAGACGAGGAATATCAGGAATCTTCTTGCTAACCTATTTTTTATATTGGTGTAGAGGTTGATTTAGTATCATTACATCAAAAAAAATAAAAACGCACCTTGTAAAATAGTTGCAATCAGAAAGTATCTCTTACAGCTGAAATAGAAAAAACAGTTTTGTTTAAAGCCGGCGAAGCGGCCCAGTTATGTTTTTCCAGCTGTAAGGGGCACTTTTAACAACTTTTTACTCAGGTCTTGCTTTTTAGGTTACTTTTTACTTGATCAAAAAGTAACTTTAACAATGCCTCACCCCCACACAATCCCTATAGCACACCCCTTCCCTACTACCTCCATATCCATATCATCGAAAGATCCATCCCTAAATACTAACTTGGCAGCAGCTGTAACCGCTTGCAGGTCTTGAGTTAAATCTCTATTAAACATGCTACCCCTAATCGCAAGTAACTGAATCGGTGCTTTAATCGAAAGCTTACCATCTGCTTTAGCTTTACGTACCAGTCCAATGATGGTTCTAAGGTCCTCTACTTCTTCCATTTGCGCTTGACTCAAGGTAGTGTTTAATGCCCATTTAGGCCAACTGCCTCTTTGATGAATAGAACCTTTATGGGGATAAAGCCCCTGGGCTAGTTCTTCTGTAATATGAGGTAAAATAGGTGCAAAAAGTTGTAATACACCATAAAAAGTATGATAAAGCGTGATAATAGCACTACGTTGACCTTGGTCATCCTGCCCCATTTGATTGTAGACCCTGGTTTTACTAATCTCAAGATAATCATCACAAAAAACAGACCAAAAGAATCTTTCTACCAACTCCAACGCCTCTGCATACCCATAGGATCGTAAATGTAGTTCGACTTTTTCAGTCAGCTCTGCCAAAGATTGCAAGAGCCATCTATCCAGGGTATGGGTAAGTTTTAATGCATGCAAGGAAAACAGCTGGTTGATGTCTGCTATTTTATCAAAATGGCTCAAAATAAACTTACCCGCATTCCATAATTTGGTAACCAGTCGTTTCCCATTTTTCATCACATTATCACAATAGCAAGTATCTGCACCCAAACGGGCATTAGCAGCCCAATAGCGGATTACATCCGCTCCATATGCTTGTAAAAGCTTTTCAGGAACCAATACATTGCCTTTAGATTTAGACATTTTCTGTTTATCTGGTGCCAGACACCATCCATGGATCATTATATTTTTCCAGGGAAGAGTATCTTCATGCAAATGGGCTTTAAGTAAAGTATAAAAGGCCCAAGTCCGTATAATTTCATGGGCTTGTGGGCGTAAATCCATTGGAAACAACTGTAAGTGCCTATTATAGTCCACACTAAAATTTTTATCAATAGCATGTGAAGCAAGCTGTGGAGAAATACTACTAGTGGCCCAAGTATCCATGACATCATAGTCTGGTTCTACCTCTGCCCTTGTATAGCCTATGGGTAGATCTTCCAATGGGTTTATGGGTAATTGATCTATAGTAGGAAGCAAAATTTTACCTTCTTCCCCAGATCGTTTAGAATACCAAACTGGAAAAGGTACACCAAAATACCGCTGACGGCTAATACACCAATCCCAAGCTAGGCTATTAATCCATTCTTCGAGTCTATGTTGCATCGAAGCAGGATGCCATTTTACTTGTTTAACCTTATTTAATAACGCTGATTTATGCGCTATTGTTCGTACAAACCACTGGGGCGTAGTGAGCATTTCTAAAGGTGCTCCAGAGCGTTCGGCACATTTTACCGATTGATGTATGGTGGTTTGCTTGACCAAAAGGGATTGATCTTTTAAGATTTGAGTCATTGTTTCCCGTGCCTCTGTTACCTTGAGCCCTTCCAATGGACCAGGATAGGTAATACGTCCTTGTTTATTTAGGATGACACAAATAGGGAGTTGGTGCTTTTTCCACCATAAAATATCTGTTTGGTCACCAAAGGTAGCACACATCACCAAACCCGTTCCCTTATTAGGTTGTACAAGTGCATCGGATAAAATAGGTATCCGCTTGTTAAATATAGGAGTAATTGCGTAGGTACCGGCCAAATATTGGTAGCGCAAGTCATCGGGATGATAGAACAAGGCTACACAAGCGGGTAACAATTCGGGGCGAGTGGTAGCAATGGGTAGGGGGCTTTGCGTCGCTTCGTGAACAAATAGGATTTCATTCATATAAGCCATTCGCTCTTTATCCTCAATATCAGCTTGTGCTAAGGCAGTTCCATCTACTGGATCCCAGAGCATAGGTTGCGCACTACGATATACCTCCCCTTTTTCTAAAAGGGCTAAAAAAGACAGCTGGGACAGCTTACGAGATAGTGGGCTAATCGTTTGATATTCCAAGCTCCAGTCAACCGAAAGGGCCATCGCTTTAAAGAGATGCCTAAATTTTTCCTCTTCATCTGCCACTACTTCCTTACATAATGCTATAAAAGTCGACCGATCCATATGAGCGGCACGAACTCCTTTTTGTTTTTCTACCAATCGTTCTGTAGGCAAACCATTGTCATCAAAGCCCATCGGGTAAAAAATATTTTTACCCAACATTCGTTGAAATCGGACAATAAAATCAGCCTGTGTATAACTACAAGCATGGCCTATATGCAACTGTCCAGAAACCGTAGGTGGGGGTGTATCTACTACAAAAGTATGGGCACGAGGAACCGTAGGATCCCAGCTATAGAGTGCTTCTGTTTGCCAAAATTGCTGCCAATATTTTTCTCTTTCTAAAAAGTTATAAGATAGAGGTAAAGAAGGTACAGTCATAAGTGGCTATTTGAAAAAATGGTTTAGGGTATTACAAAATATTACAAATATAACTAGATTGCTTTGCTTCAACGCATAATTTTTAAGCGATCCAGTGCTTTCCGATATTTATCGGCATTTTTTAGATGTTCTGTATAATTACGTGCAAAGTAATGTAATCCTGAAAAATCCTCTTTGGCGGAAAAAAAAAGATAATCATGGGATATATAATTAAGTACTGCATCAATCATGGCTACGCTAGGTAAACCAATAGGTCCGGGTGGTAGCCCTCTTTTATGGTAAGAATTATAGGGAGAATCGATATAGGTATCCTGCTGCCATACCCTTCTAACACTAGATTGATCCTCTCTTAGCACATAGATAAGTGTTGCGCACGATTGAAGGGGCATATTGCGTTTTAATCTATTGAGATAAACGCCTGCAATCATAGCTGCTTCTTGCGGATCGTTTGTTTCTCCTTGCACAATAGAAGCCAAAATAGAAACAGCCACTGGACTTAATGCTATTTTTTTCGCTTTATTGAGTCGTGTGGCATGCCAAAAACGTTGATAAGCTCGGTGCATTTTCGATAGTAATTGTTCTGCACTAATCGTCCAATATACTTCATACGTATCTGGAATAAACATAGTTAATACATTCTCTGGCGTAAATCCATAGGCAGATAACTTGTCAACATCATTGAGTAAAGCCCATAGTGCTTCCTTGGTTAGCCTTATATAACTAACTAGTTGATCTATTAAAGAAGTTTTATTGGCCGCACTAGAAAAAGTAAGCTTAACAGGATGCTGCATCCCACTACGAAGCATTCTAATCACTTGCCAGTTATTCATATTACCCATCAGTCGATACTGACCAGGCTTATTTTCAGGATGATAGCTTAATAAGTAAGCTGCCCATAAAAAAGTGGTAGTATTTTTGATATAGCCTTCATTTTTTAGTTTTTCTTTGAGCTGGTAAAGCCTACACCCCCTTGGAATGATTAATAAACGATTGGGTGGGTAAATATTAGGCAGAGCCAATACTATATAAGAGGTAATCGAACTAGCAAAGATGGCCCCAAATATCCATTGGATTGCTTTTTTTAAGAAACAATCTCTATAAATCGAAAAAAGATTGGCCATATATCAATGTTGCTCTTAACCAGATGTGTAAAATGTCAAAAATACTTTATTGGCCAATAAGCTGACCAGATACACTTTTTTATCATAAAAAAACAACATCCTCTAAAAGCCTATTGGTCATAGCTTCATGGAGCATAGCAAGAATTTTATCTTTATTAAGTTGTAATTCATGCCGCAAAGGAGAAGAGGTTATTTTTAAGAAAACTTTATTATGATGTACATAAAGCTTTTCTGTCCTATCACAAACCACCTTGGGCATAACGCTATCCCATGCAAGACGCACCATAGCAGTTGTTAATTGTTTCTGAAAAGGAGAGGATTCAAAAAATCTATTCACCAGTTCTCTAAGACTTTTTGTCTGATGCGAATTGTTCATAATGGTTTATCTAACTATTTTTCATCTAGGTATAGCGTCTACTTCATAATATTCAACTGGAATCTTACGAGGCCTAATAAAGCGCAACCATAGTATACGCCCCTTTTCCAATTTTTCTACCTGTTTCATCCGGTTTTTTTCTAAAAGAGCAGATTGCTTCATACCATATCGCTGGGCAATACGCCATATATCTTCTCCTGGTGCTACAACGTGATAATGGCTCCCCCCTTTTCTGGCTTTTGGGCTATAATAGTATATAACTCCTGGAATAAGTTGGTCTGTTTTTTTCATATCATTTATAAGAAGAAAATTATCTATTTGCAGGTTGCCTAGTTTAGCTAAAAAAGAAACAGTATCTCCTTTTTGGGCTATAATAGCCACTAGGCCATTGGCTTTAATGAGCCTGGTAGAACGAGGATCTTTTAAAGTAATAATATTAGGAAATATTTTGACAGACTTGAAGTATTTGGCATAATCTGTATGAGAGGATCCGTTAATCTTTTGACCAGATGTTAACTTTGTAAGATTTTTTTTTTGTTGAGGCAATGGATTTTTTAATGGGTTAGACAACTTTAAAACAGGATGGATATTGGAACGGCTGTGAAGAAATGGCACCAATAAAGCACACTTTGTATTAGGCGGTACCAGGGTTGTTCTAAGCCACCGATTGTGTTCGTATAATAACTTTTCTTCTATCTTGAAATGCGCAGCAATATCTGCTAATGTCTGACCATGATGGCCCTGCTTATAAACAAATAGTTGCCATTTGGGATGTTTTTTTTTCCCAGCCATTTTCTCAAATGCTATTTTAGTGGCTATAACAGAGATAATGTAATGATCGGTTTTATCATCCAATCGTACTACTTTGGCACCATAATATTTTTTAGGAAAAATCTTTACTGCACCTGCCCTACCCCTATTATAGGCCAATAGTGCACCTAACCAGCTATCAAAATATTGATGATTGATTTTTAAAAAACGAGCGGCCGCTTTTGTAGACTGAATTAAATGCATTCTTTCATCTACAACATGATTGATGGTTAATTGTAAACCCAAACCAGTTGCCTTTTGAATTTGCCAAAAGCCTACATCTTCTGTATGGCTTACTGCATGCCCTATGAGGGTACTTTCATGTACGGCTTGGAATTTAAAATCATCTGGCACATTTTCATCAGCCAAGATTTTTTCTATAAATGGAAAAAAAAGATGGGTTCTTTCTAAGATTTCATTAAACGACTTTTTAGACCGAGTCAACTGATTTACTTTTTCTTGTAGCCGTTTATAGGCACCGCGTGTAAACTTTAACCGCATGTTGGCAAATGGCACTACTTTTGGCGCAACAATCGATTGTGGCACATCAACAGCCCATCCACTCAATGGTACCCATGTCATAACAACAAAAACCCAACGCATAGATCGATTCATTTGTAAGCAATAGACGCAAAGTTTATTTCATTATAGATTAAGATCAATACCATAAGTGAGAAGGAGCCAAATCTTGCTTTACCATATAATAATTATTGGAAGCATTCCAGAGTAAAAAACCTGAACCTTTCGAGCTATAAACACCTGCTATTTGCTCTTTGATATAATTGGAATATGTCTCTTTTGAAAATTTCCTTTCCGGCCCCAAAAGAAAGGCTTGAACGTACTGACGAATACAAGTTTGCTCCTTTGTATAGAAAGCAGCACGATCTGATCCTATTTTATAGAGTAGATTGGCTCTTTTTAGGTATGGCATAGTCCCCAAAAATTTTGTGTGGTAATGAGAAGGATAGGTCATAGGAGAGATGGCATCTACATATAGTGCTAACCGCTGGATATTTTGTCCAAGTGCATTGGTTAAAAACCAGCCGTTATAGCCAAATACATTAACAGATATAGGTAAACTCAATACTGCACGCGCCCTTTTTAAGAAAGACTCTAGGGCATCTATGGCCTTCATTTCATAAATATTGTGACGGTAAGCAATGGTACCTAACGGGCCATCTGAAGGTAATCGAATATAATCAAATTGAATTTCATCAATGCCTAGACGTTGCAATTCTTCGGCGATTTGTAGGTTGTAATCCCAAACTTGAGTCGAGAAAATATCGACCCAATATTCTCGCTGTATCAGCTTACCTGTACTATTTTTTATAAAATGTGCCCATGGCGCATCTCTTTTTTTATCCCATAATGCGTAGCGATTACTAGCATACCGATAAAGCTTTTCATCCTTAAAAACCACAAGACGGGCTATAAGATGGATGTTAAATTCATCTGCCAAGGTACGAAGAGCCTCTATATTGACAATAGGACGGATCGCCTTAGCCTCACGCGCCATGGCAACCTGAGAATTATACATGATAGACCCAAAGTCATCTTTGAAGTCAATAACAACCGCATTCATACCATTATGCTTAATAAACACAAAATGGTTGCGTAAGCTTTGTAGATTATTAGCTGTCCAAGCTGTTAAATAAATACCTCTTTTATCTTGGATCTTTTTTCGTCTAGGTTCAGAAAAATAAGGTGAAAAACCGGTATAAAGCGTTCGATTTTTTAGCCACTTATTATTACAAAAGATCCAAATAGATGATTGCGTTTGACCGATCAACCAGACATCTGAATTGACTTTTATAGTCGATAGGGAGACAATTCCATCTGGCTCTGGAAGAGATAATATAGGTTCAATAAAGCCTGTTTTGATGTTTAACAAGGCTATTTTTCCATGAGGCCCATAGGCAAAATAAACTTTGTCAGGATCGGAAAGATGGTAGGCTATATCATTAATCGTTTCATAATACTGACCACTCAAACAAATAGCGGCTGCAGGTATAGCGCGCCAGCTTTTTCCTGCATCTCGTGTTATATAAAAACCATGACAAGAAGTACCAACTATCCATTCATTTGGATTTTCTTCTGAAATAGCGCCTGCGGTAAAGTAAGATAAATGAGCAATCGCATGCCTGTCAGCTACCCATCTAAAAGTCTGCCCCCCATCTTGTGATAACAATATTTCTTCACCTGTGGCTACAATAACCTGTTCAGGCCTAGCTAAGGTGCTAGCAACAGCAGTGAGTGGCCGTTTTTCCATTGCTTTAAAAGGATAGATCCAACGCAAAGGCAAGCCTTCTCCCTTAGCAAAGACCCACCCCCTCCAAATTTTTTTTTCTAATTCTCCCAGAAGACTTAATCGATAGTTACCCATACCAGAAGCCCATAAAAATGAACTTTCAAGGAGTAGAAAAATAAATACAAGCCCGCCTAATCTTGATTTGTACATCAAATTTAAGTTATGATAAAATCAATCGAAATATAACAAAAATAATCTAAGGCTTAGCCTAATCAACTTAAACGCATGAACTAGCTTACTTTTATAGTAAAAATAAAGCTAAATTTATGAATATTGGTATCTGTTCACGCAATGGCGTCAACTTAAGATATATATTTAATTGATTACTAGATACAATGATATATAAAAACGCCCCCCTGTAAAAAGCTGCGATCAGAAAGCTCAACTTACAGCTGAAATAGAACAACAGTTTTGTTTGAAGCCCACACAGCGGGCGAGTTCTGTTTTTCCAGCTGTAAGCTGAGCTTTCAGCAGTTTTTTGCACAGGGCTTGATTTTTTGTCCACTGTTTTATCAAGAAAAAAGTGGTATAAAAATTACTGCGCAATAATGGACAGAATAAATAATTTTATATTTGATAATCAATAAAATACGACCCTTAAATCGACACCATTTCTTGAACAGTAACCAATATTTTGTTGTTGACTCAGACAAGGGAGATAAGGGCAGATTATAACATAATATGGAAAAAATAATACGTATACTTTGGAAATTTTTTGCAGGAGCCATTATAAGTATTCCTATTTATCTTTTTTCTGTTCAAGTCGATTTTTATAATCTGTATGGCGGCATGCCATCAGCAGCCTTGTTAGAAAACCCTCAAAGCGAATTAGCTTCTGAACTCTATGCGGCTGATGGCGTTTTGCTGGGGAAATATTTTAGAAACAACCGGAGTCCTGTAACCTATGAAGAGATTTCTTCCAATATGATTCATGCCCTTATTGCCTCGGAGGACTATCGTTTTGAACAACATGCCGGCATAGATTTACGAGGATTATCACGCGCCTTTTTTCTTTCCATTCTATTACGACAACATAAAGGTGGTGGCAGTACCCTTACTCAGCAATTAGCCAAAAATCTTTTTAATGTTAGAAAAGAGTTAAGCTATAGAGGAAAATGTTCGGATATTCCCCTGCTAAGTACGCTGATCCTTAAAACCAAGGAGTGGATTTTAGCTGTTCAACTCGAACGCGCCTATACCAAGCAAGAAATTATAGCTATGTATTTAAACACCGTTACCTTTGGAAGCAATACATATGGTATTAAAGTAGCTGCACGTACCTTTTTTAACAAAACACCAGCTGAATTGCGTGTAGAAGAAGCCGCACTATTGGTAGGGCTATTACGTGCTCCTAGTCGCTACAGCCCCATAAAAAACCCTCAAAAAGCCCACTATATCAGAAATGTAGTCTTATCTCAAATGGTCAAATATGGTTTTCTAACACAATCTGAATACGATCTTATTTGCGAAATACCTACTGAATTACAGTATCAAGAAGAAAATTACGAAAAAGGTATAGCACCTTATTTTAGAGCAATAGTACGTGATTTTCTCTTAAAATGGAGCCAAGAAAATGGGTATGATATTTTTTCAGATGGATTACGCATCTATACTACCATTGATAGCCGCGTACAAGCACACGCAGAAGCTGCTTTAAAAGAACAGATGGCACTGCTACAAGATACATTTGATGAACATTGGAAAGATCAAAACCCATGGATTCACGAAAATGGCAAAGAAATAGAAGACTATATTGACAAAGAGATAAAAAAGACACCACTCTACCAAGAATTACTTAAAAAATATGGTTCAGATAAGGATGCGATCAATCAAGCATTGCATACGGCTGTACCAACAGAATTATTTTCGTGGAAAGGCCCTATTCATCAAACCGTTACCCCGTTAGAAGCATTTAAACATCATCGTAGGATACTACAAGCCGGATGTATGGCCATGAATCCCCACACAGGCCATATCAAAGCCTGGGTAGGTGGTATTGATTATAAATATTTTCAATACGATCATGTTAAACAGAGTAAACGACAAACAGGTTCAACTTTTAAACCTATTGTCTACACAGTAGCATTGGATAATGGTTACTTACCCACAGATCTAGTCACAGATGAGCCCGTTACCTTTGTACAGCCCAATGGAGATACTTGGACACCACAAAATGCCTGGAAAACTTACTCGGGTAAAAAATATACCTTGCGTTATGCTATGGCCAAATCTTACAACTCTATAACCTCTTATTTAATTAAACAACTTACCCCTCAATTGGTTGTAGATTATGCTAAAAGGATGGGCCTAAAAGGTCCTTTAGACCCAGTTCCTGCGATTTGTCTAGGCTCTAGTGATGCTTCTATTTATGAAATAGTAGGGGCATACAGTACTTTTTTAAACAAAGGGGTATGGACAGAGCCCTTTTTTATTACCCATATTGAAGACAAACATGGTAATGTATTACAAACCTTTATACCACAGCGCTACGAAGCCATTCATGAAGATACAGCTGACCTAATGACTTATATGCTACAAGGCACATTAGATGAAGGTGCTTTACAAGGGGTATCTATGGCGCTAAGAGCAGATAATGATATAGCAGGAAAATCCGGAACTACCTCTAACCACTCAGATGGTTGGTATATTGGATTAACCCAAAATCTTTGTACAGGCGTTTGGGTAGGTGGAGAAGATCGCTGCATTCATTTTAGAGATTTTAACCTAGGAGCAGGTAGTGTAACTGCCCGCCCTATATGGGAAAAATTCATTATAAGATTATATAATGATCCTGATCTAATTTATAGAAAAGGTCCTTTGATAGCTAATCAAATCTTATCTGAAAGGGTAAAAAATATTATTCAAGGTAAATCACAACATACCTTAAACCGATCTGGCAATCCAGCCAACGGTAGCTCAAGTGAGGTAGCAAACAAAAAACTAATAACTACTATAGAATTAGATGTAGATAAGATATTCTAAAATAGGCCACTTACAGTAGATGCAATATGGGTAATATGGTTTATATTATTACTTTTATCGTTATATTTGAGAACCTTAAATATAGTGCATAACCATTTCGTGATCACTTATGCAAACCATCAACTTTGTCACCAGCAATCCATTAAAACTAAAAGATGTGCACCCCATTTTAGGCAATCATACTATTTTTAAGTTGGTGCATCATGCCTTAGAATTACCAGAATTACAAGCATCTTTAGATGAAGTTGCGATTAACAAATGCATAACCGCTGCTACAATTATAGAAGATAGTATTTTAGTTGAAGATACTTCATTGGCCTTTAATAGTTTAAATGGCCTCCCTGGCCCTTACATTAAAACCTTTATACAAAAAATAGGCCTAGAGGGATTAATACGTATTTTATCAGATTATGAAGATAAAACTGCTATAGCTACTTCTACCTTCGCCTATACAAAAGGCCCTAACCAATCTGTGAAGCTATTTACCGGTACCATGCATGGCAAAATTATTAGCCCTAGCAAAGCTACGCCGCACGAAACTAGCTGGGAAGCTATATTTGAACCAGATGGATGGCATATAAGTTATGCTATGATGGAGAAAGATACCAAAAACAAAGTTTCACATCGCTATAAAGCACTTATGCTACTGTTAGACTACCTGACACAAGATACAAGCAACGACACCCCATAAACTAACTAATTTTATTTCAATCTATTAAAAAAAGCTGTAGCTTTGTAAAATGATTGGAGTGGTGGCCGAGTGGCTTAAGGTGCCCGCCTGGAAAGTGGGTGTACCCCTAACAGGGTACCGGGGGTTCGAATCCCCCCTACTCCACCCCCCTCCTACCCAAAATAGACTAAATATTTATGCTCTCCATATTTATGCTCTCCCTCAAAATGCCTATTTAAGGCTCTTTTTTTGTATATTGCACCATTCACTTAACCTACGTAATCCTTAGTACCCCCTATGAAAATAAAAGAACAAACTTTTTCTAATTATATCTTTAGCAACTACGCAAATGACTCCACCCATTTTTCCCAGAAAGGACATGAGCAAGTCGTCTATTTTCAGGATGCAGCAACCGGCCTACAAGCGATCGTGGCTATGCACGATACAACCCTAGGCCCTGCTGTGGGAGGGGTACGTTTTTTTGAATACCAAGATGAAAAAGATGCGCTTAAAGATGTCTTAAGGCTTTCTCGTGGCATGACCTACAAAGCATCCATAGCCGGGTTAGACTTTGGAGGTGGTAAAGCAGTTATTATTAAAAAAAAAGGGACAACACTTAATGAAGGCCTACTACGCAAGTATGGAAACTTTATAGAACGATTAGGTGGCCATTACATTACGGCACCAGACTACCATACAACTGTAGATGATATGGTGCATATTGCTAAGTCAACACGCCATGTGATAGGCTTGCCTGCAGCATTAGGTGGTAGTGGAGATCCTTCGGAGCATACCGCTTATGGGGTATACGTTTGCATGAAGGCTGCTGTAAAAAAAAAATTTGGAACAGATAGCTTAGTAGGGAAAAAAATTGGTATAACCGGTATCGGTAAAGTAGGCTACTGTTTAACGCAGTTGCTATGCCAAGAGGGAGCAATAGTTTTTGTAGCTGATATCTGCCCCAACCGACTCGAAGCTATAACAAAGATCTGTAAAGTAGAGGTAGTTCCCAGTGAACGGTTATACAGCTGGCCACTAGATATATATGCACCATGTGCTTTAGGCGGTACCTTAAACAGCACAACCATTCCTATGTTGAATTGTGCCATTGTTGCTGGTGCAGCCAATAACCAACTAGCCGATCAAGAAAAAGACGGCAAACGCCTACTTGAAAAAGGCATTCTATATACACCTGACTTTTTAGCCAATGCAGGTGGATTAATCAACGCTGTTACAGAATTAGACCCAAAATCTAAAGGATTGGTCAGACAACGTATAGAGCAACTTTATACCATCTGTCTAGATCTGTTCAATCAAGCTGAAAAAACAGCTCGCCCAGCACAAGAAGTAGCACAAGAAATGGCCATAGCACGCATTCAAAGTATAAAAAATGGACAATTGGCTAGATAAAGCAGCTGCATTATAATGGAAAATTTCGTTATTCCTCGCCGTTTTGTTCGCATAAAAGCACTACAAAATCTTTATGCTTATACTATTACAGAACAAGCTCATAAACAAGAGGTTATAGAACAAGTAAAAAAAGATTTTATCTTTGATAAGTTTTTCAATGAACCTGCAGAAAAGCAACATCTAGCCAATGCACAAAGCCTAGCCGTTGCACTTTGCTACGAAGCTATAACCAAACAACTACCTTCAGAGCTTATTGCTTATCAGGAAAATAAAAAAATTGAGCAATCTGTACGTAAACATCTTGGCCACTATATGGCTACATTGCGGCAAGATCAAACTTTTTTACAGAATGGATTTAACCAGGCCAAGGAATCTATTTATATAGATCTTCTATATACCTTACTACTTTTGTTAGCATGGTACAAATTGGCAAAAGCAGAACATGACTCATGCAAACCAGGCAACCTTAAAAAACAGTTGTCGCAAGACCCCTTGCTAGAGGAATTGTATAACCATAACAAGTGGATCAAAGCCATTTATAAAAATGAGATCAGTTGGGCCAAACATCAAGACAAAGTACTAAATTGGTATAGCGCATTCATTCAGTCTGCAGAGATGCCCCAAACGTATGTATCAGATGCCAATAGTAGTGTAAATTTTTTGGACTGCATTGTGCAAGATATTATATTAAAAGAGTCTCCCATTAATGATTTCCTAGCTATGAGGGACCTCTACTGGGACGAACATAAGCGTATCGTAAAAAAAATTTTAACGCAAATCTTCCGGATGCTCTCTACAAAAGATTTTGCTGGATTTACCCTGTTCTGGCAAAACTTAGAACGCAATTGGACTATAGAAGCAGCTTTTTACAATCGTCTTTGTACAATTGTCATACAAAACAATAGTGTCTATGAGGCGATGATTGGCCAAAAAAGTGAAAAATGGGATAGTGAACGTATCTTATTAACAGATAAGTTGATACTTAAATTAGCTCTAGCAGAATTGCTTGAGTGTAAAGAGATACCTTGTAAAGTATCTATCAATGAATATATCGAAATAGCCAAATGGTATGGCACCACTAAAAGCGGAGCTTTTGTAAATGGTGTATTAGAAGGTATTTTAAAAGGAATCAATAGATAAGCCAACTACTTAACCGACCAAGTCATGATAAAAAGAATTGAAAATTTAATAATCCTTTGCTTAGGTTTCTGTTTGGGTGCTTTTGTAGGCATCCTTTCCGCACCTACAAAGGGATCAATAGCCAGGGATGAGGTAATGTACAGATTAAAATCATCCAAAAAAAAGTTGCATGCCTTTATCTTAAAACTTATAGGTCATAAAAATGACCTAACAAACGAAGCCAAAAACAGCGGTAAAGAGGTAATTACAGATGTTGTAAGCTCTGCTCAACAAATCTTAAAAGAATTGGAGCTGATAGCTGCCCAACTAGAAGAAAAAATGCAATAGAAAAAGAGCCTATTCAGCAGTGTGGTTGGCACAGGGTTTGATTTTTAGCTTACTTTTTTAGTATTTGTTCACGAAATTGGTAAAAAATGAATT
>NZ_JAACGD010000223.1 GCF_022810445.1 Candidatus Cardinium sp. cBcalN2
ATTTACATAATTGAGCTCCCAGTCATTGGACTCTGTTCTCGTTCTGGTCTTTTTGGGGTTCCATCTCTCTCTCTCTCTCTCTCTCTCTCTCTCTCTCTCTCTCTCTCTCTCTCTCTCTTCTCCTCTCCCTATACTCTCTATACACTGAACTTTTCTTACTCTTACTATCATTATCTTCATTATCAGGCAAAGTTTTGCATAAAGTTAATGAAGAAAAGATGTGTCAGAGGAAATCTGGGAGGAAAGAAAAAAAGGCTACGTGAAACGCATGTTTTTACCTGAGATAGAGATGCAAAAAATACATTTTCGTTTCACCTTATTCTCCTTCTACTCCTTCTTCTTTTTTTTCTCCT
>NZ_JAACGD010000224.1 GCF_022810445.1 Candidatus Cardinium sp. cBcalN2
CTCTCTCTCTCTCCCTCTTTTCTCTCTTTTTATCCTTCTCTCTTGTCATTTTTGGTACAGAATTGGAGTGAGAGAGTGCCAAAGATGACACTTTTGACAGTCCCAAGAATCATTCAACACAGAGTGACACGATATATATAATAATAATATTCGCTTTCATATTCATGATACTTTGACGCTGACGATGACATGAGCTAGCTCATTCAATCGAATCGAGAAAAGTTTAACAAATTCAAAGAACTAGAAGAAGCAAAAGAAGAAGAAGAAGAA
>NZ_JAACGD010000225.1 GCF_022810445.1 Candidatus Cardinium sp. cBcalN2
AGTTCAAGTTAGTTGTATGGCAATGATCATGTCAAAAATTGGCTGATAGTTTTGGGGGCTCAAGATAGGGCTCGACCCGCTAGTTCAATGATTGTGGTGATGGTTGTGAATGTGAGCAGAAGGCAATACATGGAATACATATACTATATTTTCAAAATCTCGACAAGGTAACCGGATTTTTTGGTGGAGAAATGAGAAAGAAGAAGAAGAAGAGAAAGAGAGTGAACAATGGGAGGAACTTATTACATAAAGAGCGTCACTGAAACAGTATCATGGACCAGTGGAGAGAAAGATGCACACATA
>NZ_JAACGD010000226.1 GCF_022810445.1 Candidatus Cardinium sp. cBcalN2
GGAATTTGGTTTCCGGATGAATAAATGAGCCTCTTTTCTTCCACTCATTTTTGCTCTTCTCAATCATTCTTTTTGCTCGTTTCACTCCTCAACCTATATATCATGGGAAACACGAGGACCAACAAGCCGTATTTGTCAGTGAGAATCGATTCGAGATATTTTAATTTCCAGCCTAAATTTTGTCACTCACACACTTTCTTGACACCGTCTCACTATACAGTGCATCCAGTCACCCTGGTTCGCTGAGAAGAAGTGTTCTTCTTGGGAAAAATTAATGCCCATAAATATTTCAAACTGCAGAACACTTTTTCTCTCTCTCTCTTTCCCTTCCAACCAAGTCCCTCTCATCCGAACTTTTCTCGTGCAATTTCTTCCGAATCATCATGTTCTTCCGGTCATCGATTATTAGCTGTAGAGCGAACAAAAATTGATGGCATGCGTTCTGCGAGAATTCTGAGAGATGCTGGATGAAGATGCCTGGCCTCTGGGTGTCAAAATGATGGGAGAAAGTGATCTGTTCCTTAACACATTCGAAGAGAGAGAGA
>NZ_JAACGD010000227.1 GCF_022810445.1 Candidatus Cardinium sp. cBcalN2
AGAGAGAGAGAGAGAGAGTTCAAATCATCAAGCTCTGACAATGCATTGACTGCAGTCAACCTTCTAGAAGAAAATTTTCCGAGCATTTTTTCGAAATCACACCTCATGAACAAGAATTCATGCACAACATAGAGTCACATGAATCTCCAATTACAGACTGACCACTGAGAATTGTCGGATAAGCGAGCAAAAAAATAGACAACCTAAGAAATGTGGAATTTTTGATTTGCATGAGCAGAAACTGACAACAATATCACTAATATTATGATTCGATCCAATTCTCGGTACTCTCAAGCTATAAATGAAACAAAACAATAAATACAACTCTCTCTCTCTCTCTCTCTCTCTCTCTCTCTCTCTCTCTCTCTCTCCTTTTCTTCTTCTTCTTCTTCTTC
>NZ_JAACGD010000228.1 GCF_022810445.1 Candidatus Cardinium sp. cBcalN2
CTTCTTGGCTTATACATTCTTCCCTGAATGCCGCCTGTATACCGTTCATCATCAACCCATCATCCACCCCGCCCCCCCATTCCTATGGATGTTTTTCTGATCAACATGATGCTTTATCAGCTTCTTTCTTCTGGCTCAACTCCCACAAGAGCTACAAATACCGATGCTGCAATAGATGCTGATCGCTTTTGCTTCATCCACTTCTTCATCTTCTTCCTCTCTTTCACCATCTCAGACTCCGACTACCACTACTTTGCAAGTGAGTGGATAGAGAAAAAGATCGGAAAAAAAGTAACATCCAAGCAAGATAAAAAACTCTGCAACATTGCTGATCACTCGATCTTGTCTATTACTCTTATTTTCTACCTTGTTTTATGCAACCTTTTTTCGTACCAATATAAGAAACTTTCTCTCTTTCTCTCATTTTTTCACTTAGCTTTCAAGCTAACTGATGATGTGAGTAATAGCATATGAGAAGTACAGTTCCCAGGGCTTTAGTATGTGTGTGTGTGTGTGTTGATGACACACATTTTGGTTCGATCATCGAAAACAGAAGTGAAAAAGTGAAAAGGTCAATAAACAACAAGGTAACAGTGGAAACAGAACAAAACAGAAAGAAGATGGAGAGAGAGAGAAAAAGATCTGTGAGAAAAGGATGAAGATAATGTTGAAGAGATCGAGATTGTGAAACAAAAAAGGGTTAGATAAGGAGAGTAAAATGGAAACAAGAAGAAGAAGAAGAAGAAGAAGAAGAAGAAGAAGAAGAAGAAGAAAAAGTGATGCTGATGGTTGATGTGAGTGTTTGTATGGAGATAGAGAGAGAAAAATAAGTCTGATTGGCAATAGTGATTGTATGTGTGTGTATGTTCCTACCTGACTGGATCGGTTGCGTGTTTTAATCTTTTTCGTTCACGTTCGGGCACTGGATGCCAATTAAATTGGAGATTCCAATCGAAGCCTCCAACATTGATGGCTGAAGCTTCACCACGAAAATGATATTGCAATGTTTTATCATCTATCACATCAATCACAGGACACACCACAGAGGTTTCATCTTGTGCTATACGATCTAATAAAGGCTCTAACCAGCCATCGGTGCATTCACAATGAGAATCCAAATAAGTTAATGTCTCTGCTGTGGCAATTTCGGCACCCAAAAGTCGAGCACGTATTAAACCTTCACGCCTTTTGGCGCGCACAATTTTCACCTTTTTCAATGGCTTTATATAGTCCTCTAGTGGCTGCATCAAATGCTCTGAGATCATCATCCACCATAGGTGTGTGTGTATGTGTATGTGTGATGAAATACAAGTGTAAGTTGGTATGTGTGTGTGTGGTATGGAGGATGTGGTATATGTGGTATATGTGCGAGT
>NZ_JAACGD010000229.1 GCF_022810445.1 Candidatus Cardinium sp. cBcalN2
TCTATCTATCTATCTATCTTCACGTGAGTATAAGAATTTATTGTTTCAAATATACAACATGCAAAAGAACACATATCACTGGAGTATTGTTGAGAATTCTTCACATCCTTCATCGTGAGGGAAAGAAAAAGAGTGGAGAAATTTCGCAATACTTGATGGCATTTTGGGATGGCCTCCATTTGAATCTTCATTTACCTTGCCATCGACATCGATTTTCTCATCAAGCTTCTACTTTTCAACTTCTCGATGGAATACTTGATACTTTTTGCAACCATCAATCTAATGGCAAAAGAAGAAGGAAAAGAAGAAGAAGAAGAAGAAGAAGAAGAAGAAGAAGAAGAAGAAGAAGAAGAAGAAGAAGAAGAAGAAAAGTGAGGAGAAAGAGTAAAGGAAGAAAAATGACTGCCTCACAAGCCTCCTTCTGTCATCAGTCTAGTAATGTGAAAAAAGTAATGTATGCACTGGTTATATGGGTACATGAAATATTTTTCCAGACTAATCGTTTGTTAATTTTCATTCTACTGCCATTTAACCATTAGGTGGTCAGCTATCATCAATAAATTCATTCTATCATTTTCAATACCTTTTTCCTGATGGCATGGATATGTCCATTGAGAAATGAGTGAAAGTGTCTGTGTGTGAATAATTTCCTGCTATCAAGCTTGTCACCGAAGCGAGGCATGATCAGAATTTGGTATAAAAAAATCAGATAAAATTCTTTGACAAGTCTACTCGCCTACTCGCATGAGACACCTGGAAGTTACCACTTTCAGATAAGATGGAATTTGAATACGCTGCGCTTGGAATTCTCTTTCCTCTGATAAGATGATTCACCTTACCGGATGCTCCATGAAGATTTGATGTTGATAAAAGTTAGTCAACTGTTGTCATGTTCATTGTTTCCAGTGAATTTGAACCACTTTGGCAAACTTTATTCTTGATAATTTCTTCTCCAATACTGATAAGTAACATTCCAAGGTAGCTGATACTCTACTATTACCGATTCTGACATCTTAAAGACTTTCTCTCTCTTTCAACTTTTTTTCATACCATTATCAGTACTTTTACATTCTGTTGTTTGGTCTCC
>NZ_JAACGD010000230.1 GCF_022810445.1 Candidatus Cardinium sp. cBcalN2
CCATGAATATATATCCTGGTCCTGAATATACGTATATGAATGTGTATATAAGTGTTCATTCATGGTGACTTTAGAACGATAAAAAAAAAGTGAACGGAAGATGATAAGATAAGAAGAAATAATGTTCAGGCACATGTACGTGTATATACGGATCAGTAGATTTAAGTAAGCCATCGATTTGAGTGGTTGCAATATTAGAGAGTGGTATATATTTTGGCTGAAGTTCTCTTTTGAAAATGATAGCTAGAAACAACACACATACACACGCTCAAATTTTTATAGAACAAAAAGATAAGAATGAGAAAAGATCCTTGTACTTTTAATTTGGTGATGAAACAAAGAGCTGTAAATGAAAAGCGTAGGAACAAAAAATATGAGGCTAAAAACTTTTCTATCTCTCTCTCTCTCTC
>NZ_JAACGD010000231.1 GCF_022810445.1 Candidatus Cardinium sp. cBcalN2
GAAGATGAAGAAGAAGATCACTCTTGAATAAAGATGATCTTTGATGACAAACTTCCGGATAGATGTCCAAATGTGGCAGAAAGAAGAGTCAAGTGGAATAGAATGCAGAAAATTTTTCATAGAATAACAGTTTTTTCATCTCAACTCGACATTCATCGTTTGATGAATCCATGGTATATATAGCATACTTTGATCTATCTTTACCTAATTCCAATTTAATCGAACTAGGATATAATTTGACGTGTTTCGGCTAGAGCAGCGATTAGCTCGGAACCATTATCGCAAGTTAGATTGGATGAATCATTGCTACCAGATGATGGATAGTGAATCAGATCACTTGTATTTGATTTGCCATTATTCAATGACGTGAAACTTGGTACTAATTGATCGGATGAAGCCAAATTGAAATGTTCCCGATACAATGGCTTCTCATTGATACATGGATTGTTGGTATTGTTGGCCTGTGGTGCCATATGACCATGATAATGTGATGTATGGTGATTCATTTGATTGTGATGGAGATGATCATTTAGATTTTGATTTTGGTGATGATGTTGGGAATGAAGGTGGGAACTTGGAGAATGTTGCTGATGTGTAGAGGCTGTGGTGTGATTTTGAAGTTGAAGAAAATCAT
>NZ_JAACGD010000232.1 GCF_022810445.1 Candidatus Cardinium sp. cBcalN2
TGTATACTAAACTTCACTTGATATTAAGCTTACAGACATAACGGTGACGGACACGTGAATTAAAAGGTTAATTTTTCAAGCATCACGTACATACTTACATGATGGCAAATGGGTTATGAATATGCAATCAAGTAACATATATTCGGCAGCGGAAGCAGTTCACACATTTGAGGTTCATCCATTTCGTTAAGGTGATGAATTCTTTCTTTCATCATGAACACATACTCTCAAGCCTACAGTAGGGAACCAGAAGAGGGTGAAAAAAGTGAAAGAGAGAGAAAGAGAGA
>NZ_JAACGD010000024.1 GCF_022810445.1 Candidatus Cardinium sp. cBcalN2
ACTTGATGGATATCACATATAATATAGGAAAACATCTCCCCATTAGGGCTATCCATTTTTTCTACTAGTAACCTAGGCGGATTACCTATCTCTTGTGACAAAGCAACCTCTACCTTACGCATGAGCTTATCTATGGTAATTTGAGTAGGTTGCAGCAAGGCATGTTCTTTAACCTTTTCTCTTCTATTGAAATAGGTCACCCAATCGTAAAACTTATTGATAATGCTTTGAAAATCTTCCTTAAAAAGGGGAGTATCCTTATCTAAAAAAGAAATAGACTCCTCCACTTTACGGACTACTTGCTCTAAAATAAAGCCGTAACCTTTAACAACAGACACACGATTAGCAGGAACCAAAGCCGCATCATAGAGAGAGGCTTTGAGTTGTTGAGAAGATCTAATCTGTTCTTGATCTTTTAGGTAAAGAAGCTGGGATATATAACCAGATTGTCGGACTTTCAAGTAGGTAATAATCGCAAATAAAAATAAGCCTACTATCAATAGCGGTAATAAGGAGCAGAATAGTGCATAAGAAAAGCCAAGGCAGATCGGATAAATGGTTAACAATAGGCTAACGGCTATAATAGCTATAGCTAGATAAAGAGGTAAGGTCAATAAAATTAGGGCAAAATGAGTCAAAGAGAGAGAGAGGGTAAAGGTGGGATCTACCGAATGATACCAATTCCAAAATAAATTGAAAGGAAAATAAACCACTAACCCAATTAGCCAACCTAGCTCAGTGAAGATGCCGCTTATTTTTTTAGAGATATCATCAATAAATGGATAGCCTATAAAAAAAGCAGCTACCATAAGCTGCACAATAAGCCAAGGACCATTATGGGAAATAGGTGCTATAAAATGCGTCACTAAGCTAGTAATCGCTAGATAGAATCCGATACATACGATGGTGGTGTGACTCGGTTTGAACTTAGCCAAAGTGGCTCTTCTATTAGCCCAACCATTTTTAATGGCTTCTTTACGTTCCGCACTTCTTCGGGCCTTGGCTTGTTGTATTTGTATAAAATGAGTATCTGGGCCAACCCAACCTGCACTTTCTGGTTGCTTTAACAGATAGTGAGCAGCCAGCATAGCAAGTCCATTGGCTAGCATAGCCACAAAGGAGCCGTCTATGCCTGGCACCCACTTATTCCAAGCTAAGATAGTGAGTACACCAGCAGTCATACCGATTAAAGCTGTACGAGAAGTGCCGCGAAATCCGAAAGTGGCCAAAATAAAAGGAGCTGTTAGTATAGGTATAGAAAAACAAAATCCTAGTTTAAGTAATTCTAACAAATCGTTAAAGTAAAAAGTTAAGAACATACCAGATAAACCTACAAACAAAGTAGTTAGTCTAGCCAAATGGAGGGTATAGGTATGGGAAACTGGTTTTACTTTTTGTAAGCTCTCTAATATATCATGGCTTACCATGATAGAACAAGCATTTAAATCAGAGTCAGCTGAAGACATAGCCATAGCTAGTAAACTAATAGAAATAAATCCCTGAAAAAGAGGAGGTATATTACCTAATATATAGCCCCAAATCTCTGTGCTAGGTAGGGATGGTGAGGCTACAAAAACAAACAGACCAACTAAAACTATGAATCCCATTATACAACAACTAAAAATACCTCCATAAAGGAAAACTGTTTTAGCTTGGACAGGACCAGAAGACATATAAATTCTTTGCATTTTTGCTGGTTCCACATAAGATATAAGTACAGATAGAAAAAGAAAAATATTGGCCAATAGTTTCGTATCGAACTGACACAAACCATGGAATTGAAATTTTTCTTGGTTTTGCAAATAAGGAATGATTTCCCATACTTGTTTATTTGTGTTTACAAACATAAACCAGCAAAGAACGGGAATCACAATAGCAAAAGTGATAAATTGCAATACATCAGTAAAGGTAACCGCACGAATACCACCATAAATGGAATAAAATATAAGAATCAAGGTAGACAAAATAGTTAATTTTTTAGGATCAACTGAGCCTGCACATATAGCCATTGCCTTAGACATTGCAGTAATTTGAAGAGCTAAACCAGGAATAGCAGCACAAATAAAAGAAGCAGCAGCAACAGCTCTTGGATATCTGCCATATACCCGCCCTATAGTTTCTGCCATAGAAAAATTCTGCATAAAAGGACCCATACGTACCGCCAAGCAACTAATAATCCAATAGCTTAAAAAGCTAGTCGAAAGTACGAGCATGATCCAATACAATCCACGGCTATGAACCTGCTCTACATTACGTAGCAACATACCTCCGCCATAATCAGTAGCTAATACTGTAGCAACCAAAGTAGGTGTAGCAAAACTTTTACTGCCTACTGCATATTCCCGAAAAGTAATTTTTTTTCTACTAAAATAAATCCCTACTCCTAAGGTTAATATCAAAAATGCCCCTACCATTAGCAGAGATGTTATATGCAAGCAAATCATAAAATAAATATTAAAAAAATAAAAAGTAGTTAAAGCAATTTACTTCCATAGTAATCATTTGTTACTACAAATCAAAAAACGTAACCTACTTTTAGCATAAAAGGTTCTTTTAAAGCTCACGCTTGATTTCTTTACGTTCAAATCCTTCTATAATATCTCCTACTTCAATCTCATCAAAGTTTTTAATATGAATACCACATTCAGAAACAGATTTTACCTGTTTAATCTCTTCTAACCCATGCTTTATGGTATGAATGGCACCGGTAAATATAACTTGATCTTTTCTAATGACACGAACGGGGTTAGTTTGTTTGATAAACCCTGTTTGTACTTGACAACCTGCAATATTACCAACTTTTGAAAAGGTAAAAATCTTTTTAATTTCCGCTCGACCCGTAGGTACCTCTTCTATAGTAGGAGCTAAAAGACCCTGTACGGCATAACGTACATCATCTATGGCACTATAAATAATGGCGTATTGCTTGATCTCTACTCCTTCTCTTTCGGCCAATTTTTTGGCTTGTGCAGATAGTTTAATATGGAAGGCAATAATAATAGCTTCAGCGGCAGCAGCCAAGAGTACATCTGACTCTGAAACAGCTCCTACACACTTGTGTAAGATATTCACCGCTACTTCTTCATGCGATAGGCCAAGCAATGCATCAGCTAAGGCTTCGATGGAACCATCCATATCCCCTTTGATGATAATATTGAGCTCTTTAAAGTTGCCTACAGCCAAACGACGGCCAATCTCATCAAGGGTGAGGTGAGATTTGGTACGCAAGGCCTGTTCGCGTAATAATTGTTGCTTCTTTTGCGCCAGCTCACCAACCTCTTTTACACTATTCATTACTCTAAAAGTATCACCTGCTCTGGGTGCACCATTTAAACCCAAGATTTGAACCGGTGTGGCAGGAGGAGCGGTTCGGCGCGCTATGTTTTGGTGGTTTAACATTGCTTTTACCTTACCATAGTAAACACCGGCTAGTATAATATCGCCTACCCGTAAGGTGCCATCTTGTACAATACCAGTGGATACATATCCTCTACCAGGATCTAGGAAAGACTCAATAATGGTACCTTTGGCTTTTCTGGAAGGAGCTGCTTGTAAGTCTAGCAGAGAGGCCTCCAGAAGAATTTTTTCTAAAAGCTCATTGATCCCTTGGCCTGTCTTGGCCGAAATCTCTTGGCATTGGTATTTGCCCCCCCAGTCTTCAACTAAAATGTTCAGATTGGCTAAATCTTCTTTAACTTTTTCTGGATTAGCTTGTGGTTTATCAATCTTGTTGATAGCAATAATAATAGGACAACCTGCTACTTGAGCATGACTAATAGACTCTTTGGTCTGGTTCATAATGCTATCATCTGCAGCTACTACAATGACAATAATATCGGTTATTTGTGCACCTCTGGTACGCATAGCTGTAAAAGCTTCATGACCAGGTGTGTCTAAAAAGACAATTTTTTTGTTTTGATCAGTAAGAATATCGTAGGCCCCAATATGCTGCGTAATACCACCAGCCTCTTTAGCAGTGACCTTGGTGGTACGGATATAATCCAATAACGAAGTTTTACCGTGGTCGACATGGCCCATAATCGTTACAATAGGCGGGCGTTCCAGCAGCTCACCACTTTCTTCTTCTATATCTTTCTCTACTTCTTCTTCCTGTAGATCAACAAACTCTACACTATAACCAAACTCATCTGCTACAACGGTAATGGCTTCTGCATCGAGCCGTTGGTTGATAGATATAATCATACCTAAAGACATACAAGTAGAAAGCACCTCATTTACGGTAATATCCATAAAAGAAGCGAGCTCATTGGCTGAAATAAACTCAGTGATTTTTAAAACTTTTTCTGTTTCTTTAGCCTGGCGTTGACGCTTTTCTTCAGCTTCTAAATGGGCACTGCGCCTATCCCTTTTATATTTGGAGCGTGCCGCATCACCAGTGCCTTGGTTTAGCTTAGCCAACGTTTTTTTGATTTGACTTTCTATTTCTTGGGAAGATACACCTTCTTGCTCTTTTGGTCCTAATGGTACTTTAGGAGCTTTTTCCTTACGGAAGGAATCAGTCCCTGTTTTAAATTTAACCGATCCCCCTTTTTTACCACCTATACCTCTTGGCGCAGTAGGGTTATCTGTAAGTTTTTTGACCTTATCCTGTGGCCTTGCATGGGCTGTTTTAGATGCGCCCATTGAACTATTGGGTTTTGGTGAGGCTGCCCCACTGCTAGGATAATGCCTTTTAAAGGTAGGTTCAGGCAAGGTCATTTTACCTACTACAGTAGGTCGCTTAAGTTGAGCTGAAAAGGTTATTTTATCTGGTTTATCAGTCGGTTGTTGGTCTGCCTTGTTAGCTAAATCACTTGAAGGCAATCTAGGATCAGATGGGTCCATTAATGAACGAGATTTAACGTTTACAGCTTCCTTATCAATAGATTGGACTGTATCAGGGGTTTCATCTTCAATTTTTTCAGTAGCTAAATCAATTTTTCCAACTGGTTTTAAGCCAGGTAAAACTGGCACAGAAGCTGCGTAATGGGCAGGGACAATGGGGCCTTCTTTTTCGCTTTGTTTAACTCTTTGGTGCGTTGCTCTCTTTTTTTTGCCTTGTTCTTTGCTCCTTACACTATGGTCACTACTAGCTGAGGCAGAAAGACTTGGGTAAGCTTTACCAATGGTAAGATGAGCAGCTTCTTGCTTATCCATACCAGCTGAGCTAAATTCGCCAGCTAGTAGTTGAAATTGCTCATCCGTTATTTTAGCATTGGGTTTATTATCTACTACAAAACCTTTTTCTTCTAAAAAAGAGGCAATGGTCTCTGTTCCTACATTTAACTTTCTAGCCACTTGGCTGAGTCGCATGTTTTTTTCTTCATTCATAGGTTATCTTTATCTACCTAACAGGCATATTGAGCTTAACCATTAAGCGCCTGATCTAATATAGCATAGATTTCGTCTATCGTTTCCTCTTCCAAATCAATCCGTTGCTCAAGTGTTGTCTTGGACAAGGCTAAAACACTTCTAGCTGAGTCTAAACCGACTTTGTACAATTCCTCCAAAATCCAGTGCTCAATCGTATCACTAAATTCAGAAAGTGGAATGTCATGCTCTTCTAAATGATGAGGTATATCCCTATAGACATCTATTTCTTTGCCAATAAGACGGCCTGCCAGTTTAATATTTTGGCCTCCTTTACCAATGGCTAATGCTACTTGATCAGGATCTAAGTAGACAGAGACTCGCTCACCATTTTGTTCGACCCGATTGATACAGGCAGGATTTAAGGCACGCGCAATATACAGCTCTAAGTTATCTGTATAATTGATAATATCAATGTTTTCATACTGGAGCTCTTTGGTAATGCCGTGTATACGAGATCCTTTGATCCCTACACAAGCGCCAACTGGATCAATTCTATCATCAAAAGTCTCCACCGCTACTTTGGCACGAGCACCTGGATCTCTGACAATTTTTCTTATAGCAATAAGCCCATCCTGTATTTCAGGAATCTCATTTTCAAATAACTTTTCTAAGAAAAGAGGAGATGTCCTAGAAAGTAAGACCCGAGGAATCGCATTGTTAAAAGCTACTTTATAGATAACGGCACGAATATGTTCTCCTTTTTTAAACTGGTCTTTAGGTATTTGTTCTGACTTTGGTAAAAAAAGTTCATTGTTTTCATCATCTAACAAAATGATTTCTTTACTCAGAATTTGATTTACTTCAGCTGAAATCAAACAACCAACTAGCTGTTCATATTTGTTATAAAGCGCCTCTTTCTCCAGTTCTCGAACCTTTTGTATAAGCATTTGCTTAGCAGTCAGGATAAGTCTTCTGCCAAAAGAAGCAATTTTAATTTCCTCAGATAGTTCTTCGCCGAGTTCAAAATCAGCCTCTATTTTTCTTGCCTCCGAAAGAGAGACTTTATGAGGAGCAGCTACATCTACTGCATCATCTGCTACCACTTCACGAAAACGCCATATCTGCAAGTCGCCTTTATCAAGATTGATAATGATATCAAAATTATCACTATTGCCAAATTTACTCAGCATAACCGCACGAAATACGTCTTCTAAAATACGTATAACGGTAGGCCTATCAATATTCTTAGATTTGGCAAATTCTGCAAATGACTCTACTAATTTATTACTATCCATGTATCCATAAAACATAAGCACGTACACAAACAAAATACGTACAAAAAGGAAGATTTTTACTAAAACTTATAAAAGTTATATTTTCTAGAATGATTCTAGGCTACAACGGTAATCATCGGAATCCTGACAATATACAAAAAAAATATTTCTAAAACATTTTAGCTTGGGCCCTCTCCCTGCAACTGTTTTTCTTGGCATCTGTCATGCTATGCTTGCTGATCACAAACTTTTACAAAGGGTATTTTGGGGTTACATGGTGATAGTTTTACTGCATGCTCAATTTTTTATTAACAGTTATAAGCGAGAGCGAGATGACATACCAATCATCTATTCAAAAAACTGTATTATATTTAATAATCAAAGAAATATAATCCTTGAATTGACTGTTCAAAACATTAGTAAATATGGATACTGCAGCAGGTCATCTTAGCATCTACTATTTTTTTTGTACTTATTGTAACGAATACCAGCCACTTCTTTTTTTAAATTTATGAGTTCTGTATCAATTGTACCCTGGCTGATACTTAATAATATGCCTAGTGCAACACCTGTAAATAAAAGCGAAGTACCCCCCATACTCACGAATGGCAAAGGAAGCCCGGTAACAGGACCAAGGCCTACTGCAATCGCCATATTCAATATGGCTTGAAAAACAAGTAAAAGACTAATTCCTATAGCCAAAATGCCTCCGTAATAACTAGTGGCTGTAGGGAGCAAAGCAATGGCTCTATATAATAAAACCAAATAGAGGACCATGACGAATAGACCACCTATAAGGCCATACTCTTCGATTAAGATGGCATAAATAAAATCAGAATAAGGATGGGGTAAGAAATTGCGTTGGGTGCTATTACCAGGGCCTTTACCCGTCAATCCGCCTGTTGCAATAGCAATGTAAGATTGCTCCGTTTGAAAGGAAAGGTCACCTTTTAGAAAGCGTTCTATGCGTTTGATGGCTGTGCCACCACGTTGCCCCCAGAGCAATGAGCCTCCCACCACTAGCGTACCCGTCAAGACAATAATAAATAAATACTTAATAGGGATTCGGCCAATGAACATCAGTACCAAACAGGTACCAAATAATAAAATAGCGCTAGAGAAATTAGTCAAAGCGATTAAACCACTAACAAGACCCGACCAGGTTAACATAGGCAAGCAGGCAGTTTTAAAACAAGTAATATTTTTTTGTTGTTTAGCTAGCATATGCGCCATGCGTATGATCAGCGCCAGCTGTGCCAGATCAGATGGCTGAAAAGATTTATTGATAAAAGGAATATTGAGCCAACGAGATGCTTCATTTAACTTTAATCCATACCGCCAAGTTACCAGCAACAATGGAATAGATAACCAAAGCGCAGCTTTAGCAATAGCCGCATAGTAGCGGTAATCAAACCGGTGGCTTAACCACATAGCCGCTAGCCCGGCGCCTATGAGCAAGGTCTGCCTGAACAAATAATATTCGGTGTTATAATGCATGGTTCTATAGGCTAGCGAACTAGAAGCACTATAAACCGTTAGAATGCTTAGGCTAGAGAGTAAAAAAGCAATCGCCCATATAATGGGATCTCCTTTTAATTTTTCTTGAATCAATTGTTTCATAGGGGGCTATAGCGTATTATCGGTTTCCGTCTTGGTTGAACCAATGGCGTCAACGTAAGGGGGATTACCATTGGTACATTTAAGCCGTTAAGCGAATGGTATTTTTTAAACTTTTTTATTATGAAGTTGCAGCTTCCGTCTTTCTTATCAAACGATTGTATCTTTTTGCAAGCATCCCAACGGCTACCATCCAAATTATACAAATGCAAAAAAACATGACCATTAAAAATGGCGCCAATTGATTGGGTTGTGCCGTAGCAAAAATAGTATAACAAATTACTTGCAAAATAGCCCCTGCAGACTTGCCTATTTTCCCGCCTAATATATCCACCGCTGCTTTACCTTTTGTACCCATTTCACCATCTAAAGGAATGTAGACCATCTCTTTGGTTACATCAAAAAAACAATATTTAGTTCCCTTAGCCAATACATTTTGTAGACCACCCATCGCTACAATAATAGCCAACGTAGATAGACCCATAATCGTTTCTGATAAAAAGTTAAAATGAACCGCTACTATCAAAAGAAAAAAACAACCACCTACCATAAGCGTGACAATAGGGGTCACCAAGGCTGCACCTAGCCAGCTTAATTTCCGAATAATCGCATGACCAAAACAAGAACAAGTAAGGGTACAAACACCCGTCCAAAATAATACTTTACCCTGATAGGTAATAAAATGTGTAGGATCTTGCTTATACAACAGGCTAGTTTGGTGAAACCAAAGCCCCTCTATTAAATGAATAACCATCGAGTAAGCAATCATCAATACACAGATTAATCCAAGATATTTAGACTGGGCAATCATCTTACAACTCTCATAAAATCCTAATTGTAGCTTGAGAGGTGCGCTCCTTTCTACCATATGACCATAGACGAGATGTTTTTCAACATATCTGTGTAAAAGCAGGATACAGAGACACAAGAGAATAACGATTGCCATAAGAGCCGCTATTTTTAGCGCTGATTCGGTTTTATCTACACCCAGGAGAGGCAATAAAAAATGATCCTTTCGAGAAAAGTAAACCATAATACTGCCTGAAATAAGCAGGTTAGCTTGCCCAACCAAGTTGCAAAAAAAATACAACCGGCCTGCTTCTGCTGTTTTCGTTATTTTATTGGCCAGCTGCCAATACAACAACGTAAAAACAACCATAGGCCAAAGTTCACCTATCATATAAAAAAGTACCAATGTCCACTTACCCCACATCACGAAAAACCATTTAAAATGGGGATAAAGCTTTACATAACCATCTACCACAGACGGATCCGGATGCAATAACCCTTGATAAGGGAATAAAAAAAATCCGAATAGCATAAAAAAAAATAGAAAAAATAGTATGATGGCTCTAAAAATGTTTTCTGTGGTCATCTTATTACATAAGATGGTGTAGATGACTACAAATAAAACCCCTGCCGGCATCTCAACAAATAGTTTAATAAAACTCAACACCTCTGCCCCTATTAAAGTCACTACCAGGCTATCTTTTATGCCACGAATTAAATTTTGATTCAGCAAAATAAGAAACATCAAGATGGCCATAGAAAAAAATTTTTTCAACTCACTGCGCTTCATAGGCCAGCAGGTAGCATGCCATTTTTTTAGGAGGGCGTTGATTGATTTCATATTGATTATTTACGCTATTTAAACGAGGCTAGCACTAAGGGCCAAATATAGACTTTTAGAACTAGTTTTTCAACTAATTATTCGCTTAAAGCAGTAAGCTATCTCTTGAGTACTTCTATTTTGTTATCGTGAATATATTTGCAATTGTATTTAATTTTTATTACTAATACAGAACTGGGTTAAGTAATTAAAAGGCATGCGTAGGTTCTGCTACAGCTGGTCTCGCGAGCTTTATTTTGCCTTAGTATAAAGTTCAGCAGATAGAAAAAACAAATAGCACGTGGTATTATTCCATGCCCATTCAAATCATTCTGCCTGCTTAGTAGTCATTAATAAAAACAATTTAAACATCAATGTCATGAAAAAGTATACATACTACAAAGTAGGACTATTCATTAGCTTATTAGGCTTTGGTACCTTGGCTTCTTGTGTTAACGCAAGGCAAGAACTAGGTTTTGATCCTCTTAATCCTACTCGTAATTTTGCCGTCAATAGATACTATAACAAGCATCCGATAACAAAACCTGTGGTGTATACAACACTGGGATCTACATTGTTTATTAGTCTCGGTGGTGTAATATATTGGCTGACTGGTTCTGCAAATCAATCTAGTGCGCTTACTACTAGTACTTGCCCAGTTACTCCTACTGGAGGAAATATTATACCACATAAATGGAATATTGCGGCTAATAAGGACCATCAGATAGAGGAGCTTACAAGATCCGTTTATAAGGCGATAGAAAGTGGTACACAAAAATGGGATAAGGCTGATAGTAGCCTGATAGATCAGTTTACAGAAGATGTTAATCGTACCATGGCAGAGTTCAGAGAAAAGCAGGCATCAGAACCTAATGATAACTTTGCGGTGCCATACACTATTAGTGATCCTAAGGTTTTGGATAAAGAGACACTTGAAAACATCAAGCAGGCTCGTTGTGAACCAAATCTTATAAAATGTTTGATTAGCAAAGGTCTAGATCCAAATGCAAAGGATGCCAAAGGGGTTTCGTTATTAACGCTTGCAGTAGTGTACGACCGGAAAGATGCCCTTACATTCTTAATAGGTAAGCAAAAAGAGGGAGAAGATGGAGAAAAGTTGAAACTATCAGAGATAAATTCTGGTGTACCAGGCGCAGATTCTCTTCTAGAGCTAGCCATAGTACTAAGAAATGAGGATATCTCTAAATATTTAATACAAGAGAAGTCGGTGGGTTTTAACATTCAAAAAAACGAGAATGCCATAAAATTTCTAAAGATTGCAGCATCGGCAGGTAATGGCATTATGTTTAAAGAACTGCTAGATACAGCACAGAAAGATAAAAAAAGTATCTGTAACGAACGAAGCGAGATAGAAAAGTATATAGACACAGATCCGAAAGCTGAGTATAAAGATACTTATAACTACTTTACCAAATGGTCTGATGTGAATACAGAGCATAAGCAAGTTAAGAGTGTTAAAGACACGATGAAAAAAAGTCTGAATGATACTATAGATAGTATAAAATCGGATGCAAGTCTGGAATGCGGAACTGCATAACAAGCCCATAAAGTGGCCCTATCGCGCAATTGCCAAGCAGTGTAGCTTTTAAGACTTAAGACTATGAGTAAGGCTAGCTAAGAAAAAAGCCCCTTGTAAAATAGTTGCGATCAGAAAGTGACCGTTACAACTGAAATAGAAAAACAGTTGAGAGGGAGGTTGGAGAGTGGATTCTGTTTTTCCAGTTGTAACGAGCACTTTCCGCAACTTTTTACACAGGGCTTGATTTTTATGCTACTTTTTGATCAAGCAAAAAGTAGCATAAAAAAAGCCTTGCTTCCTGACCGCAAATTTTTACAAGGCCGGTTTTTTCTAGAATCCCCATAGCCTTGAATGCATACTAATTTTTACATTAAGCTAACGCCATTGGCTCCTAAGAAAACGACTTAGTTGTTCAGCAAATCAGCAAACCAGCTGTGAACCACAATCAATCCATAATTCCCTTTTTGGTAATAAAAATACCTAAGATCTTCCCTATACAACAGATTGGGTTGGTGCCCCCTCTATTTAAATGGATAACCATCCAGTAAGCAATCACCAATACACAAATTAATCCAAGATATGTAGGCTTGGCAATCACCTTACAACTGTCATAAAATTCGCATTAGCAGTTGGGGAATCGTGCTCCCTTATACCATGTCATGCAGATTAGCTTGCCCAACCAAGTTGGAAAAAATACAAACAGCCTGCTCCTGCTGTTTTCGTTTAAAATGGGAATAAAGCTTTACATAAACATCTACCATAGATGGATCCAGATGCAATAGCTCTTGATAAGGCAATAAAAAAAGTGCCATTGTAAATAGGTTGTAGAAGCGGTCTACGCTTTAGGTATGCTCAACAAACTATTGCTTGAAGCAAGCTATTTTTTTATCACGAATACATTTGTAATTGTTTTTCATATTTATTATTAATACAGAATGACGCTAGCTTTAATCATTAAAAGAGATGCGTAGATCCCGCTACGGCAGGCCTCATGAACTTTATTTTACCTAAGTATAAAAGTTCAGCAGATAGAAAAAATAAATAGTATCGTGGTATATCCCATATCTATTGAAATCATGCTGCCTGCTTAGTGGTCTGTTAATAAAAAACAATTAAACCTCAATATCATGAAAAAATATACATACTATAAAGTAGGCCTATTTACCGGCTTATTAGCCTGCAATACCTTGACTTCTTGCATGAACACAAGGCATTGTGTCAACACAAACCAAAATACACACCGTTCTCTTATTAATCCTACTGGTAGTGATAGCTGGGATAGGCACTGGAAAGCACATCCGATACAAAAAATTGTGACATATATATGCATGGGAATCAGCGTCCCCGCTGTTTTTTTTGGTTCAGGTTATGGAATATATAAACTGTTTAGTTATGATACCAATCAGTCTAGTGCGCTTACTAGTCATACTCATGCGCTTACTAGTCATACTTGCCGAATTACTGGACAACCTTTTATGCCAACTGAATGGAATACTATGACCCATAAGATAAATAAGACTGAAGCATCCCTTAAGCAGGCACTAAAAAAGTACAACGAATTGGATAATACTGATGATAGTATAGACGAGCTTGCAACACCCATCAATAATACCATACAAAGTGGCACACAAAACTGGACCAATACTTTTGAAGTGCCATACACTATTAGTGATCCTATGGTTTTAGAGGACCAGACCCTAGAAGTAATCAAGCAGACTCATTGTAACCTAGAGCTTGTAAAATGTTTGATTAAAGAAGGTTTAAATCCAAATGCAAAGCATTCGAACGGGGTAACGTTAGTAACGTGTGCGGTAGCGAATAACAACCAAGAGGCCCTTACATTCTTAATAGATAATGGAGCCAATGTAACAGCACAGACTGGTGCTAATGATTTAAAAGAGGAGAGGCCTAGCCCTACAGATTTAGCCATACTACTCGGCCATAAGAACATAGTTGAGTTATTAACAAGTAGTAGAGCAGGTATTGAGGAGGTTGATCGGAAGGGTTTATTAATGGATGTAGCACAACTAGGTTATACCGATATATTTAACTTGTTGCTAGAAAAAGGGGCAAATCCTTGTACTAAACTTACACAAGAGTCTGTAAATCTACAGGATACACAAAAGCCTGTAACCATACAAGATCATATAAAGATAAGACTTAATAGTAAAAAGGTAGCCCAACATATAGCTGGACACCCAAAAATAAAACAATGGTACATTTCTCTTAACCTTACTAAGGACAATAAAAACGATAATGATATACAAAACATGACAAACGCGCTGAATAAAGCTATAGAAAAATGGCATCCACAAAAGAAAAAATGCCCAGGCGTGTAACAAACATACAAGGTGGTCCTATCGCGCAATTACGAAACAGATTAGCTTTTAAAGCTTAAGACTATGAGTAAGGTTAGCTAAGAAAAACCCGCCCTTGCAAAAAGCCGCGATCAGAAAGCACAGGTTACAGATGAAAAAAAATAGCTTGATTGAAGTACCTATGCACTACTGTAGCAAAAGTAGACCAAAAAACGCCCCTTGTAAAATAGTTGCGATCAGAAAGTGACCGTTACAACTGAAATAGAAAAACAGTTCAGAGGGAGGTTGAAGCGCGGATTCTGTTTGTCCAGTTGTAACAAGCACTTTCCGCAACTTTTTACACAGGGCTTGATTTTTTGGCTACTTTTTGATCAAGCAAAAAGTAGCTTTAAAAAATTCATTTTTTAACAGTGTCAGGAACAGATACATTAATTTTTATTTTTTTTATTTGATTATAAGTATTTTCATCTTATTTTTTTCT
>NZ_JAACGD010000233.1 GCF_022810445.1 Candidatus Cardinium sp. cBcalN2
CCAGTCAATAAGAGGAGAAAATCTGAAGAGTGGTCACTCATGGTTCAAGCGATCAAGTGGCACTATCGGAAAAGAGAATCCTCATGAGTATCACTTTCACACTCACACCATACGAACATTGAACGATTCATCGATGTTCATGGAATAGTTCATAGAATGTGAACCATTCCACTGATTGCACATGGGAAAATGCTCTACCGAAGTGTATATAAACTGGATGGCTTTTAGAGCTCAAAAATGAAACAAAGAAATGTTTTGACTCGAAATTGGGAGCAAAATTCATTACTCAATCAGTTGATGACCAGGGGGCAGATGGAATAGGGCCAATGAACCAGTTTGAAACTAATAAAATTACCTAAGAAACATTGAAGTTCATTTTCAATTTGAGCTCAAATCCCAGATGAGATATTTTTGCTTCCCCTCTGTAAAAAGGAAGAATGATGAAGAAGAAGAGAAGAGAAGTAAAACTGATTCGATCTGGAGAAGAATTTTTGTAAGGCGAAAAGATGCTGAGCTCTTTTATCAACAAAAAGCAAATTGTTAAAGATTGCGAAGAGCAGGAAAAAGAGTTCAACAAGAGATAGCGAGGAGGAGAGACTCCAAGAATACATGAGAAATCAATCAGAAGATAGAGTGAGTACATCGAGAGGAAGAAGAAGAAGAAGAAGAAGAAGAAGAAGAAGAAGAAGAAGAAGAAGAAGGAAGAAGAATTTTAGATGCTGAAATGTTTCTCAAAGAATATCCTGAAAAAGAAGAGTTGAAGTGAGAAAGATGAGGAAAAGAG
>NZ_JAACGD010000235.1 GCF_022810445.1 Candidatus Cardinium sp. cBcalN2
TCTATCTTAATTACCATCAAATCGATGTAACTAAGTTGTGTGTGTGTGTGTGTGTGTGTGTGTGTGAGAGAGAGAGAGAGAGAGAGAGAGAGAGAGAGAGAGAGGAGAACATCTTTTATCTCAGCATCATCTGAACGAGAGGAATGTTCTCCAATTCGAATAATTTTTGATAAATTTTTCTATAGATAATTAAGAAGTTTAACAAGATTCTGGAAATAAGGGAGGCTCCATAGAACTTGTTTTCTTATTGATGAGGCTTGATATTGGTCTGGTTAATTGCGTAACTTCTTTGCAACTCTTTACCGAAGTGTTAATACAACTCGAATAGAAACGTTCTTTCGATTGGATGCAGTCTCACTGATAGACAAATTTTCAATCAGCCTGATAAGATGTCCCTATCCTAGACCTTCATCATACCACATGATTGACGATAAAAATTAACCGGTATTCGAAGACTTACATTCTCTTGAAGTACTCTTTGCTTTTCACTTATGGTTTAATATTTTTATCAAATTATTGCAAATACGATGAGAGAAAAAAGCTGGCTCTCTTTGCTTATGATGAATACACTTCATGCAGGACAATCGAAAATTATTGTCTTTGGACAATGTTTTTTGTTCTTGGAATCCCTCTCTGAG
>NZ_JAACGD010000236.1 GCF_022810445.1 Candidatus Cardinium sp. cBcalN2
GTTGTTTCATTAGGAGAGATTAATTATACAAAAAATGTGATATAGTCGAGTCGATAGCAGCTTTATTGTTTTTTGTTTAAGATTCATTTATCGAATGCTCTAAAAGCTTGTAATGAACGATGAAAACAAATTCTTGTGCCTAAAAGAGCTGTAGGCTCAAAGTCTTCGAAATTATTCAGTAACTAAATTTTGCCCACCAATTATTGTTTCTTGAGTCCTTTCTCTCTAATTCTGAACTCTATGCAATACAATGCCTTACCCGGCCGAAAAACCTGATGTCTAAAATTTTTTAAGACCTCTCATCGCGGACAATTCGTGTAGTTTTCTTGAAGTTTTGAATATCTTGAATTACAAAGCCACTGCGTGGGTCAAGTGAGTAACGAGAAATTACCAGAGAACTGTTGGCGTTGCTAACGTCGGGAAATTACCGGTTAATTTGGCCCTTTGATGCAAAAAATCGCGCATTTTGGTATCAGTCACTGTGCTTAATTTAACCGCTCAATTAAACACAGAATGATGATCAACTTGTTGGTCAATTGAATCCAATTGGTTGTGTTTAGATATGGATTTAATTTGGGTTTAATGGTCGTTATTCTGGCTTATAAGCTCTTCAATGAAGTTCTCTTCTTCTTCTTCTT
>NZ_JAACGD010000237.1 GCF_022810445.1 Candidatus Cardinium sp. cBcalN2
GTTCCATTCTGAGCTATATGGGCTTCAGTGTTCCACCCACTTATCTGCTCGATGAGTCGAGAATGATGATTTTCTCTTCTTGTTCTCTCATCGAAAAGCAATCAGATATAAATATTATCATTGCTATTCATGAAGAGGAAATAGAAAGAATATTAGGCCCTATTGAGCACTGATTATTTCAACTTTTAATTCAATACTATATGTGTCCACTGTGTGATTGACTAGACAAGAAAGCATTTACACACTATCTATTTGACTAGATGATATGATCATTTGGAAGAGAGAGAGAGAGAGAGAGAGAGAGAGAGAGAGAGAGAGAGAGAGAGAGAGATGAGTAGACAAAAAAGAGGAAAGAGAAAGA
>NZ_JAACGD010000238.1 GCF_022810445.1 Candidatus Cardinium sp. cBcalN2
ATGTCCGGAAGGACCACCAAGCCAGTGGGAGTCACAGCTCGACGCTGCCTCCAAGGCCTACCTTGCTCCGATCGTGTTCAACGGCCGGTTGATCTCTCTATCGGAAGATTATGGAGGCAAGATCGCAGCCACCTTTCGTGTTCGCAGACAGATGAAGAGTGTCAGCGAATCGAGTCCGGTGACTCTTCTTCCGGGCAGCCAAGTGACACTTTATTTTGTTCGTTCCAAGAGAGCTCGATCACAGTGGCCCTTCTGTGCAGTTTACTTAAACGAGTCCACTATTAGTGCGCTGCGACCTGATCAGCGATATCTAGTGTTTGCTTCGTCCCATCTCACAGCTCTCCGAACTCAGCGACAGCGAACTGACCTGCCGGACTGTTCTCGTGGCTCAGTGAACAGTCCTGGTGAAAGCTCATCATCATCATCATCTTCTACTTCTTCATCTTCTTCCATGTCCACCTCTGACTCGTGTGCCAACTACTTAAGTGCCTTCGCTTCACCGGAGCTGCACAGCAAGAGCTCGGCGCGAGCTGTGCGTAAGATTCTCAGCTCATCCCAAGGAGGTAAGTTGCTTTCTCCATCCTTTTTCTTCTCTCTCTCTCT
>NZ_JAACGD010000239.1 GCF_022810445.1 Candidatus Cardinium sp. cBcalN2
CCATGCTGACCAGCGGTCACCACATAAACGATTACCAAATATCGTGGACTCGTTTGTGAGGCCATTATTTTATTATTATTGATTTGATTATTTTTAAGCTCCGATGAGTGATTATTATTGTGATTATTATGCGGATCGCTACGATGTGCTGGATGAAGATGGGTATGAGGATGAACAGAATGGTGGAGATGATCAGGCTGTGGTACTTGATTCGATTGGGGTGGTATTGTTGATGTTGTTGATGATGTTGGTGGAAGGGGAGGAAGAGGATGAAGAGGAAGAAGAAGATGCTGGGATGATGGTAATGAATGGGGAGAAGATAAATTTGCCAGTATCGGTGGTGATATTGATTTTGTTTGTGAAAATATCCGCTGAGAAGAATACGATGCTGATAAAATATTATTAATCTGATGATGGTGATTATTTGACTGTGTGATCAGTGGATTTATTTGATGCGGATGACTGGATGATCCATATATTTGATAATGATTGCTCAAATTGTGGTGATTATTATTATTAATATTATTAACGATCAATGGAATTATTGGATATCGGTGGGAATTGTATGGATGAGATTGGTGATGGGGATGAATTATTTTGTGGTGGTGATGAAGAGATGGACGAAGTTGATGTGATGGTGGAATGTTGAAATATTTGCTGTTGCCGTCACAGCCTGGGGCAAGATGCAAAGAAGAAGAAGAAGAAGAAGAAGAAGAAGAAGAAGAAGAAGTGGTAGTAGTTGAAGAAGTAGCTAAAGAAGCTGGATGAAGAGAAGAAAAGTCAGAAGAAGAAGAAGACGAAAAAAAGTTTGGCCTGACCAACGTGATAAGAATACAGGTAAAAAGTCCAAGAGAAGTCCAATGAGATGGTGGTGGCAATCACACACAAGGATCCACCAATAAGTGTTCCAGGAAATGTGTGGTCCGAAAAATTGATTCAAAACTAGTAAGTCACTTGCACACAAAGTTGATAATAATATTGTCCTCTCTTGTTTCGGGGGTTTTTTTCGCTCTCTTTTTTATCGTTTTTTCGAAAACACTCACTTAAAATTAGCAATGTTTCATCAATTGATTACACACACCGGCATATAATGTGTATTTACGTAAGTTGATTTGAGAGGAGAGTAGAAGAAGCGAGTAGAGAGAGAAAAAAAATGCTGATACAAGTGGATTGATGTTCAATTTGGTAACTCAATTGGCGATGAAATGGGAAGAAAAAAATTGATAATCTTGGATGAACATTGAGCACACAATATGCACATGAAATGTGATGAAAATCGAATTTCAATCCATAAAACAATGGAAATACATGTGTGATGAGCGAACGAAGATGAGCGAGAAAACTTTTTCCTTCACATGTGAACGAACCAAAATTGAATGTTTGTGTTTGAATGAACGAATCAAGAGAATGAGTGGATAAAGAATTAACAACGATTACAAGTTCGAAGACA
>NZ_JAACGD010000240.1 GCF_022810445.1 Candidatus Cardinium sp. cBcalN2
AAAGAAAGTCTATGTTTATGGCAAAATTATGCTCTTCGTGATCAGCACAACTTTCAATCTCATCGCGCTCACACATTACCGAAATTCATTCGATCATGAATGGAAATAGTTAATAAAAAAATCCCCTCTCTCTTTCTTCATTCCACTCATTTCGCTCAAAATGCGCAATCATTTGGCTAGAAAGAATTTTTTTTCCTCTTCTTCACTCTCATAGCTTGGCTCATATTATTTAAGCCTCAACACCTCCAAAAATTCACGGACAAACATTGATGCACGCACTGGCCGATCGATTTCGGGCAACCAAAATCGATCGTGAATCTACTCACATTCACGTATAAATGTATGCACGTATGTATGTGAACGTGTATACAGCTAGCATCAGTAAAGGCCGAAATTTATGCAAATTTCCAGAGTCATATGCTCATTTAGTCACTGTGTGTGGGGATGCAAGCTGAAATATATACTACATATACATACACAAACCAAGGCAAAAAAAGAGAAAAAGTGCTTCAAGTTGAAAACCGAGAACTGAGTACACATTCACCGTCTGGCCAACCCATTAATCGTGGCCATTTCATAGCCGCTTTTGCTTGAGAACTTTGCTTCAAATACATACACACTCAATCTCTCGAATGCCTTTTCTTCTTATTCTTCTACCTCTTCTTGTTCTTCTTCTTCAGCTTCTTCTTCTTCTTCTTCTTTTTCAGCTTTAGCCTTAGTTCGTGGGAAGATTCGTCAGCGTTTTACAAAGTCCTTTGGAAAGGCCATTTCCGGTGATCGTTTCATATTCCGTCCCAAATCAAATGAGAGCTTCGGGCCATAGCCAGTGAGAATGCGTGC
>NZ_JAACGD010000241.1 GCF_022810445.1 Candidatus Cardinium sp. cBcalN2
GAGAGAGAGAGAGAGAGATTTGCAATTGAATTCCAATGGCTTGAGGGTCAGTTTAAACTGCTTTTCTATCACTATCATGTGCCCTGATTTGTATAAATATGTGTGTACAGTCTGTATGCATACATTCGATTTTATTTTCTCAGTCGTAATATGATAATGATCAGTTGATTAATCAATTTTGAATTTGATTGAACAGCCAATCGACTGATTCATTCAAGTATAAGTGTATACATATCAATAAATGCTTGGGAAGCTCATCTTGAATTGGTAGCGTTCCAAATGATGAAGGATAGAATTGTTGATTGAAAAAAGTTTAGATTGAAAACCAACCCCATGGGATGGGTGAAAATTCATCTGAGACTCCATTAAGCCATTAGAACATTGAAACTAGCAAGAAAAACAAAAACAACAACAACAACAACAAATAAACAAAAAA
>NZ_JAACGD010000242.1 GCF_022810445.1 Candidatus Cardinium sp. cBcalN2
TGCTTGAGTATAAAAAATTTTCCAACAGCTTCATCGTCAGACAAACGTTTTAGGAAAATTAAACTTTTTGCTACTCCCTGAGAATGTATTATTCTCTTCTCCTTCAATTATTCTATCTAGATACCTATAAAACCTTGTTTACTTCGCGTGAATTCTATGCTTGGTAACTATGTGGCTGTGAAAAACTTCTTGAATCTCGTCGGAAGTGATGTAATTCTGCAATGATGAAGATTGCTCAAAACTTTCATGCTTGATGTTTTTGTGAAAATGATTCTTGGGAAAACATGGCTTCAAGTTGTTTGTTGTCGACAGTTTCCTTGATGTACAATAAAAAGATCTAAAATTCTTGCAGATCATGAAGTAAGATTATTTTCAGATATTCTTGAAGAGGCTGATAGCTGGAAAGACAGTTTTCTGTTAGATATTCTTTGGGTTCCAAGCCTCATCAAACTTCTGCCGAACATCTCCTGACCAGAGTCAAATTTTTCCAATTTCCATTGAGCTTAGTGTTCAACTGGTTTCCAATAACAATCAATAGAATATTCTCTGGCAGGTAATTTTTCTCTCTTGTGAGAGTAAGTGATGAACAATAAGTATGAAGATGATGAAAATTTTCCAAAGACGTGAGAGACTACCCATTCTCTGAACTTTTTTCGATAATTCCAATTTTTGTCTATCCCTTTCATGATAG
>NZ_JAACGD010000025.1 GCF_022810445.1 Candidatus Cardinium sp. cBcalN2
TAAATATCAACTACTACACTCGTATGAAGTGATGACTTGCGCTAACATTTCATATATCTGATCATCAGGAATCGTAGTGGCCGAAGATGCTATATTTTTTAAAATCTCTTTTAGATTTTTGTAATCTTTTTGACTTATTAGCTCACTAAATAGCATGCCAGGGTTTGCTTTAAATGCAGCAAAGAGGGAGCTATCCAATACTACGTTGCTTTTAATTGCTCCTGGGTTGGTTACATCATTGGTATCTTTCGTACTAATGTTGCTGTAGATACGATTATATCTGTTACAAGCAAGCGTAATAAACGATACTACTACCATACATATAACTGCTATTAAACGAGGAATATAAATATATGTTTTTGTACGGTACATGAGTTAATAGCTAAATAATTGAATGATATATTGCATTAAAAATCAATAGAATAAATATGTATAATACAATATATAGTTGGTTCTTAAAATAGGGTTTAGATTCTTGTTTACTAACTAAATCAAGCTTATTTAAATAACTATTTGTTTTTATTTATTAGTAAATATTATAAAGTTATGATAATACTAAATTTTTATTAAAAAAGCAATAATTAAATCGTAGGTATCTATTAACTACTGTGGCAGAAGTGGACCCAAAAATGCCATTTTTAAAATAGTTGTGCTGAGCAAGTGACCGTTACAACTGAAATAGAAAAATAGTTAAAATGGAATTTGAAAGGCGGATTCTGTTTTTACAGTTGTAAGCTATGATTTCAGCCAATTTTTGCACAGGGCTTGATTTTTTGCTTATTTTTTATGGGGAAAAGTAAGATAAAAATTCCTTACGACTTAAATGCACCAATGGTGGTTATCCTTAAGTGGACGCTATTGCGTGAACAGATACTTACTTTTTTATTTTGTATAGGCTTGTTATAGTGCTGAATGGATATGATTGCGTAGCATACGCTCGGTTAATAACACTTGCTCTCTAATTTTAATAGAAGGTAGTTGGGTTATAAATGGCTGTACTACTTGTCTTGATCTTTTTTTGTTTGAGTGGTATGCTTACTAATTTTTAGTGCTTCTTTAGCTGCCTTTTCTAAAAGATATCCGATCTCTGGACCTAGGTATGTTTGGGCTATCTGAACATCTATGGCCAAGGTTTCTTGGGCCATATGCTGAACCTCTGTTGAGTGGATATAACTGGCTGCATGGCGTAGATCATGGAGCCTTTCGGCTAGCTTGATAAAGAGTACGGATAGTTGAACATGATCTTCTTTAATCGCTTTTTCTAATCTATTCTGCACATAAAGCAAAGAAGGATCGTCTAACTCTTCTCGTTTATCTATTTTTACCACATTAGATACAAAAGTATAAACGCCTAAGTTGTAATGTTCTTTGATATAAGAAAGAGGCAAACAAGTATGACGGACCAATTCATAAAGCAAAGAAGCATAAACTACTTTAGGCGAGTGAAAAACCCAATCTGTTAGTAATTCAGCAATTCGTACCGCACGGACATAAAACAATTGGCCTGAAGTATGACGTTTAAAACCAAAGTTTTGCCGCAATAATAAAAGTAAGCCTGAAATTGTTTTTACATCAATAGGATCTTCTTCACACAATGATTTACAGAAATGATCATGGAATTTCATTAATGTCATCATGGAATCAGCTTGCTCTTTAGGCGTAACAAGTGCTGCTGTAGTTAAACAATCTATAGGGTATTGAACAGTTATTTTATCTAGAATATCAGTTATATCGTTAGGAAGCACCAGTAGGATAGTAGGCTGCTTATCATCACCAGAAATATCCAAATAGCCATAATGGGCACGGACCATACTAGCTATAGTATGTTGCTCAAGATCTATGAATGGTGGGGCATCTTGCTGACTTTTGGCGTCCATAGTATCTATTGCATCATAGATTGCTTTTACGTTCGGAAAAACGTGATAGGAAGTGGTAACCGGACTAATGACCAAAGCAGTAGCTGGAAAATTCATAAACAATGCAGGCGCATTGTTCCTCATAGAGTCGGCTTGCTTAAGTTGCAAAGAAGTAGGATGCAGGTGTATACCAATAACTGGTGCATTGGTTGCTCTTAATCTACCCATCCGTAAAATAGCCTTCACCAATGAATAGACTACTTGGTTGATATCACATACCATATCGGGCGATGGTTCTTGATTCAACACGCTGATTTTTTCTATCAACAATTTAGGGGGATTTTCTACCGCTTGTGACAAGGCAACTTCTACCTTACGCATTAACTGATCTAAGCTAATTTTAGTGGGATGCAGTAGTGCATGACTCTTAGCCTTTTCTTTTTTATTAAAAAAGAAAACCCAGTCATAAAATTTATTGATGATACTTTGAAAGTCTTCTTTAAACAGGGGTGTGTCATTATCTAAAAATGAGATAGATTCTTCAACTTTACGCACTACTTGCTTTAAAACAAAACCATAGCCTTTAGGGTGCGTAGCACCATGAGAGGGTAATAAAGTGGCATCATACAGGGATGCTTTTAGCTCTTGGGCTTCTCTAATACTTTCTTGATGTTTTAGGTAAAGATTTTGGGTTATATAACTACTTAGCTTTATTTTGAGATAAATGATTATAGACAATATGAGTAAAGCTACTATGAAAAATGGGAATAAAGAGCATAATACTGAATAAGAGAGGGTAATAGAGATTGGATAAATAGCCAATAATAGCGTGGTAGCTACCACGCTTATGGCTAAATAAAGAGGCAGTACCGATAAGATGACAGCGCAATGGGCTAGAGATAAAGAGGTAGTAAAGATCGGATCTACCGCATGCCACCAATGCCAAATCAGGCTTATAGGAAGATAAGCCGCTAATCCAATTAGCCAAGTTAAGCCAGTACAACAAGCTGGAATGGCTTTGCTAAAAAAAGTTTTAGAAGAGGTAAAAAGCACTCCCAAAATAGCTTGGACTACGGCCCAATATATCCGTTCTGGTGTAATAAACCAATAACCTAGAATAGCAGTCATGATGAGATAGAGCCCCGTTAAGCGGAATGTAGAATCGGTGGGTAGCAGCTTAGTAAAAATAGTTGCCCTATTTGCCCAAGCATTTTGAATAGTTTCCTTTCGTTCTGCACGTTTGCGGGTATAGGCTTGTTGGATTTGCTTAAATGAATGATCTGGCTTAACCCAACCGGCATTCTTCGGCTGTTTTAGTAGATAATGGGCAGCCATCATCGCTAGACCATTAGCTAACGTAGCCAGGAAACAACCATCCATTCTGATTGAAGCATTCACCCATTTATGCCACGCTAAAATAGCTAGCAAACCTGTAGCCATGCCTACTAAAGCTGTCCGAGAAGTACCTCGAAAACCAAAAATCGCTAAGATAAAAGGAGCTGCTAGGATAGGTACAGCGCAAGCAAACGACCAAAAAAGCAGTTGTAATAGATCTTTAAATTGCAAAGCTACTATCATAGCAGATAGCCCTATCACTAGCGTAATGCGTTGGGCTATTTTAAGTTGGTAGGCCTCTGTAATTATTTTTTGCTGGTATAGGCTTTTGATAATGTCGTGGCTTACCATAACCGCACAGACATTTAAACAAGAATCTGCTGTAGACATAGCCATAGCCAGTAAACTAATCGCAAGTAATCCTTTAAAATAAGGTGGAACATTATTCATTATATAGGGCCAAATCTCCACGTTTTTTAAACCTGGCCCTCCACCTATAAAAACAAATAGACCAACTAGCATGATAAAAGAAGCTATAATAAATTTAAAAGCAGCAGCATACGAAAAAACTTTTCGAGCCTGAATCGGGTCAGAACACATATAGATTCGTTGTATAAGAGGGGGATCTATAAAAGCAAATACAATAGAGGGAACTAGTAGTAACATACCCAATAGCTTTTTATTAAATTGGAATAGACTACTAAATTGAAAGTTAGTATAGTTGCCTAACATAGGCATAATAGTGGCAATTGGCTTGCCTATTTTCACAAACATAAACCAAGCTAAAAGAGGAATAATGATGGAAAAGGTTAGGAATTGCAATACATCTGTATAGATAACTGCACGAACACCCCCAAAGGTGGAATAGAAGACAAGAAATAAGGTAGCAAGAATAGCTACTAGGTGAGGATTAATCGAACCTAAAACAATTTTCGTGGTGTAAGACATTACATTAATTTGGATGGTAATTATAATAATACACTTGCAAATACCAATCAGTGCAGCCACAATTCTAGCATAGTTCCCATATACATGACCTATCGTTTCTGCAATAGATAAATGTTCCATAAAGGGGCCCATACGTAAGGCTAATTTACCAATCATCCACATACCGAAACAACTTGGCAATATAGTAGCTACTATCCACGTTAAACCAAGGCTATGAACACACTCTACATTGCGTATTAGGCCACCTCCGCCATAAGCAGTAGCTAATAGAGTAGCTACTAAAGTAGTGGTAGCCAAATTTTTATGTCCTACCGCATATGCTCGAAAGGTGGTTTTTGTTCTGCTAAAGTAAATGCCTACTATCAAGGTTAATACCAAGAAAGCGGATACGATAGATAAAGGTAAGGTTAAGCAAGCCATAAACTAAAATGTATTCAATAGATAAAAAAATAGTTAACAATAATTTATAGTTTCAATAGCATGCTATAAAATTTTGTTTTATTTTAATCATTTTTTTTGTAAAAAAAATAAAGCTAAAGGATTTTATAGCCCCGAATCGGCTAAATGCGATTAAAGTGTTAGATAGGGCATTATTTTGTTGCCCCAATCAGGATGGTATCCTGGTAGCTTTTGTATGGTACACAAAGTGGTGAATTTTCCTCGCTTTTTTCTGTAGGCTATAATGGATTTGGCCAGAGCTGCTGAGATATAAGGATGAGCAATCAATGCTTGAAAGGTTGCTTCGTTTAACGATATTTTTTTAGGGCTATATGGTGCTGGTATAGTCGTACACTGCTTTAATCTTGCTTGAAGGCGGTTAGATAAATGATAGATTTCTTTATATTGATCCAGTGAGATAAAGCCACCTAATTTGTCTCTGTAGCCTATCACTCTTAGGGCAAGTTGTTTCGTTATTCCTGTGATCGCTTGTAACTGTGTTGCAGTAGCGCTGTTAATGTTAATGGGTGCTGATTTAGCAGCATTTTCTTGCAATAGGGTTAGATTTTTTTCCAATAAAGCAATATCTGCACTATGATCTAATGGTTTATAAATAGACCTTTGGTATAAGTTATATACCTTGGGGGCAATCACTAAAAGAAATATCAGGAGCATAATAGCCAGTAAGCCGTTGCTTTCTCTATTAGAGAAGTGTAAGGCTTGTTTGATCGAATCTTTTAATTTGCGTAACATGATGCATAGTGGATGTTACATATTTCTCCCACTTCTCTATGAGTTTAACAAAATTTTGGGGTAAAGGAGCTTCAAAAGAGAGCGGTTTTTCTGTTAAAGGATGGTTAAATCCAAGAACGGCTGCATGTAGTACTTGGTAAGGCATCAATTTAAAACAGTTCTCTACAAAAGCTTTATAAGCAGCATACCGTTGGCCACTAACTATTACATCGCCCCCATATTGGGTGTCACCAAAAATCGGATGGCCTATATGTTTCATATGAACACGAATCTGATGGGTCCGTCCTGTTTCTAATGTACAGGCTACAAGGGCAACATGGTGTAGACGTTTGATTACTTGATAATGGGTAATCGCCCTTTTTCCTTGTTGATGATCTGGGAAAACAGCTATTCTTTGATGGTTATGGCTGTCTTTGCCTATATTTAAATCAATCGTACCTGTCTCATTTCGAGGATCACCCCAAACCAATGCATAATAGATTCGTGTGACGGTATGGTTATAGAATTGACGAGCCAATGATGCTAAGCTCTCCGCTGTTTTGGCTACTACCAATAGACCTGATGTGTTTTTATCAATGCGATGTACCAAGCCAGGCCTATTAGCCATATTGTCTTTTAAGGGTAAATTTTTATAGCGATACAATAGTGCATGGGCTAGTGTTCCCCTTCTATGAGCTGTATCTGGATGTACCACCATCTGAGCAGGTTTATGAATAACCAATAGGTGTTCATCTTCATAAATGATGTCCAATGGTATCTTTTCTGGCGTAACTATTTCTAGGTCTATGGTACTAGCTATACGTGCTACTATTTTGTCTTCAGATTGAACTACATAATTAGACTTAATTATTTGCTCATTAACCAAAATAGACTGATTTGAAATGGCTTCTTGGATTTTATTCCGACTTATATCTAAAACGTTTGATAGAAATTTGTCTATACGAAAACTACAATAGGATTTTGTAACTGTAATTAGATGCTCTTTAAAAGGTACTTCAGGTAGGTTATATTCTTTCATATAACTAAATCAATCCAATTTTAGGTTGTAAACCCTTTTTGTTCCATAATGACCTGCATCAGGAATGCATTTCTAAAAAATTTTCGTCTCTGTTGCTTAAAGCAAAGTTTAGGTTCCTGGGTTACGCTAGAAGCTGGTTCAGGTAGCCTAGTTTTTGCTGTTGCTAACTGGGAAAAAGAAGTAGCTGAAGGTCGTTTATTAACCACTTTTTTTATATCCTCTAGCTCATCTTTATTCAGCTGGTTATCAGACATAGCATCATTTACAATAATTACTGCTTTATAATATTCATATAGCCATTGAAGGACCCAAGAGATTAAAATTACAATACCTTTGATTGCTAATTCAGATGTGCATAGCAAAAGTTCCATTGGTAATAATATAAAAAGATAGCGATAGAAAGACTAGCCGAATTTTTTAACTCCCAGAAAATATACTAATAAACTATTTATTTGTAGTAGTTGAT
>NZ_JAACGD010000243.1 GCF_022810445.1 Candidatus Cardinium sp. cBcalN2
GAGGAGGGAAAAGGGAGAAGAAGATGAAATAGAAGAGAGGAGAGGAAGAGAGAGAGAGAGAGAGAGAGAGAGAGAGAGAGAGAGAGAGAGAGAGATGAGAAAATTTTTTGAGAGGTTACTCGAGATGCTGAGCAAAATAGAGAGATGTATACTTTTATGTCAGTCAATTTAAAAAAATAAAACTGACAACAAAATTTGACACGCAAATTTATTCCTTTTCCTCTATTCCTCCCAAATCTAGCTTTCCAACCTGCTTTTCTTTCTTCTCTCTCATCAGTCATCACGTTAGATACTCATAGTATCATTTCCAAGATTTAGAAAACCCTTGCTTGGAGTATGTATATGTTCGACAGTGAAGATGCTCTTGGCGAAAAATTCTGGCAGGAGGAGATATTCTCAATCATATTTCACTGGCGCAACCAAAATG
>NZ_JAACGD010000244.1 GCF_022810445.1 Candidatus Cardinium sp. cBcalN2
AGAGAGAGAGAGAGAGAAAGTTACGACAGTAAATATGGATGCAATGTTGAGCAAGATTCGGAAAGAGACTCGATGCCAACTACAAAACTCTGTTTGATCGACCTAAATCGTGATTCTTAAATATAACCGAAATAACTTTGACTGTTCGTTCCACTATTCGACTCTAGTCTCTCTATTCCGTACACACACATGCATACACATACACACAATACCGTTTAGATCGCGAAGATGGAGATGAAGTCGTTGGCCAAAATGTTGATCAGATTGGAGCAATAAGAGTGTAGAAAATGGAAAAATGAAATCGAGAAGTTAACCTCGCTCTCTCTCTCTCTCT
>NZ_JAACGD010000245.1 GCF_022810445.1 Candidatus Cardinium sp. cBcalN2
AATTTCAATGCACAATTCGGCTTACATTGAGCCCAGCATCAGCATGACAAATCAGAGCATGGCTTATCAGTAAGAGTCTCAAGAGAAATAAAGATGGGAACGATGGATGAGAGAGAAAACAACGTATCGTCTATTCAGATGTTCATTTTGAGACATCTTTCATCTCATCCCGCCGTTTATGCATTTATTCCATCCAGCAACATTCCTCGAGATGCTATGGAGAACCACCTTATCTTCAAAGCGAAATCACT
>NZ_JAACGD010000246.1 GCF_022810445.1 Candidatus Cardinium sp. cBcalN2
GAGAGAGAGAGAGAATCTGAATACTTTATCATATACAGCTGATTCTTTCTGGAAGCTTAGGGTCACACTGATACTCTTGCAGTTGAGATTCTTGCCATGGTTTTCTCCATGTCGTAATACACATGATGTCGAAATACTTGGATGAATGATTGAAGAAAACTCGCTTCTTCTTAGGCATCTTGGGAAGTTGAATTTGATATTTCCAAGAAATTCACCAAAACCCATGCCCAAGGGAACAGCCATATAACCATTGGTTTGTTCAAGTAAATAGATTAGAGGTGTCATGATGAATTCATAAGCTACTGTATATAGCTCATGATTCTAAGGTAGGTTGATTGGACACACTCATTCTTACACTTAATTTTCTTTTCCTTTTTATATTAAGCTTTCTTCTCTTTTCTCTCAATTAGCTGATGTCTATCAAGGTTATATAT
>NZ_JAACGD010000247.1 GCF_022810445.1 Candidatus Cardinium sp. cBcalN2
GAGAGAGAGAGAGAGAGGCATATCCATGTACATGTAAAAATGAGTGGAAATTCTTTAGAAAAAAATACGAGCAAGTGTCATTAGAAAAGTGGCAAAACGCAGTTTTTGTACACTTTCAATGCTCATACACACATTTTTTCTTGGAATAAGTTTGCTTCTGTCTTCCATCCTCTTGAGATGAGTCAAGCAGTATTGAGAAATTTTTAAGTAAGAAGGAGAAAGTGAGTGTATATACATCTTCGCCATGTATCCAACATTTTTGTCCTCATTTTTGAAAGAGGGAGAGAGAGAGAG
>NZ_JAACGD010000248.1 GCF_022810445.1 Candidatus Cardinium sp. cBcalN2
CATGTTTCTGATGTGATCGCATCAATCTCGGCCAAAACTATTACCACACTTTTTTGAATGGGTTAAGAGAGTCTTGCGATTATGTTCTCTTCTCCAGTCAACCCAAATACAACACTCGAATCACCCTTATTTGCAAGTCAATTATTTTGGCCCATCTTATATTTCGGATCCTTTATTAGCCACTCCTGGGGGATAGTTGCATGAAAATGATGCTACGAATGAAAGAAAAGATGTCTTGATTCCATCTTTTGATAATGTTGCCAAAAGTCTCCTCTTTTCCATCCACAGAACGAAATAACATGATGCAATGGAACAGCTTATATGACTCATCCTCCAATCGATTCACTGTCTCTCTCTCATTATATCGATCCAATGTTTGTCATCGGACATGGTAGAGAGTGAAAAAGTATTTCAACAACAATCTGTAATATCAATCATCGTTTCTCTCTCTCTCTCTCTCTCTCTCTTACACAGTTGCTTTTCTCTTTTTCTCTTATCCAGCCTTGATTATCTCAACATGATATCATCACCTCGCGCTACTCATTGAACTTCTTGATGCCGGATGTCG
>NZ_JAACGD010000249.1 GCF_022810445.1 Candidatus Cardinium sp. cBcalN2
AGAAGAAGAAGAGAGAGAGAAATTCATCCTCCTCTTCTTCTTTTCATCTTCTCGCGCTTCTCGGGAGTTCGAGCAAACTGCCAACTTGGTAATTCAAAAACTTAAAACGCCGTAAATTTCAGACAGACTCATAAACAGTGTTTGTTAGACTTGGACCCACTTAATATTTGTGCGTGTACCAACTTGTGTCAGATTTGTTACTGTTATACTCGGTGAAAGTAGAAAGTATTGGAAGCTGATACACTTGATGCAGGAGAGAGAGAGAGAGAG
>NZ_JAACGD010000250.1 GCF_022810445.1 Candidatus Cardinium sp. cBcalN2
TTTCTCGAATGCCCTTATATTGGATATTTTTCCACGTGAATCATATGTTTATTGGAGTGATAATAATCGTGATAAAATTTTTCGTGCTCGCTACGATATACCAGCTTTTTCCGGTGAAGAATCACTGGTCGAAGAGGTGATATCGGTTGGCATTCAAGATGTTAATGGTATGGCAATCGATTGGATCGGAGAAAAGTTGTATTGGACCGATACTGTACGCAAGAGAATAGAAGTATCCAATCTTGATGGTTCCTCTCGGAAAGCTTTGATTTGGCAAGATCTCGAATCACCAAGAGCCATAACCATACACTATCACACTGGCTTCATGTTTTGGACCGAATGGGGATCAAGTATCAAGATATACCGAGCGGATATGGATGGCTCGAGACGAGCATTGATTGTTGATGATAATCTTGGCTGGATAAATGGAATTTCAGTGTATCATCGTCCTTCAACACTGCCACAATCATCACTATCATTATCATCAGCCTCGCTCACAGCATCCTCACAGCCATTACAATCCTCATCTCAGCTCTC
>NZ_JAACGD010000251.1 GCF_022810445.1 Candidatus Cardinium sp. cBcalN2
TCAAAATCAATGGCAACAGCATTACCAATGTTGGGAATCGGAAGAAATACATCGATAAATGCAGCACTTGTTTCCGAATCTTCCAGTGAAATTCGACGAATACTATGTTTACTGGCAAACAAGAGAAATGCTGTCAGGTTAGCTTGACATGTTCGCTTATCTATGGCCAAGTTGATCCCGGTCGGACATGCACATGAGTAACCCCATGAATTTCGTAGACACAGATGACTACAATCAGCGTGATTTATCTTACACACATCGTTAGGTTTGTTGGTATCATATGTAGCCAAATTGAATCCCTGAATGGTGGCTATGTTGGATATACCAGATAAAATATTGGCAATCGAAGAGGTATCATCACCACGAATACGATGGATTGATCGTGTTTCCCAATCAGTCCAATAGATGAACTCATCAAGTATGGTCAGCCCATAAGGTGCTGGTAAATTTGATAAAACAATCTTACGATTGGCGCCATTGATATCAGACATTTCGAGGGTGTGTGATTGGGAGTCAACCCAAACAATTTTGGTGTTACTTGATGAGAAAGAGGCAGACGAAAAAGAAGAAGAAGAAGAAGAAGAAGAAGACGAGGAGGAGAAGGAATCAGCTTGGTAAGGCGGTGGGTTGACCATGTTGAAGTTGTCTTCGGTGGTTAACGATGAGGAGGAGAGCTGAGATGAGG
>NZ_JAACGD010000252.1 GCF_022810445.1 Candidatus Cardinium sp. cBcalN2
TCTCTTTGTTGTCTACTCTCTCTCTCCCTCTCTCTCTCTCTCTCTCTCTCTCTCTCTCTCTCTCTTTCCCAGCATGTAATGGAAATAATTGCTCATTCATCGATTCATTCATGGCCATGGATGGATAAATGAATCATTTGATACTTTTTTGAAACATTCAGAAGGGGTAGAGAGAGGAAGATAAGAGGGGGAAGAGAGAGTTGACAGATAGTAGAGAATTTTTTTTCTTTTTGCAACTTTTTTTTCATCTTGGCTGAAAATTCTGGAGGGTTGAAGATTATCCCCATTCAATTGACTGTGAGAAAGAAAGGTGATAATTTTTTCCACTAATTTTCATCTTCTTCTCGCAGAGACATTGATGGAGTTGGACATCATCAAAAGGAATTAAAGCGAAGGAAACTCATCATAATCATTGGATGCTGATGATAATTTTCTCGTTTCTTCTTCTCTTTGATAAAGAGAGCGAGAGAAATGAATGATCCATTTTCCTCAAGAAACAATCATTCATCGATCTTTTCTAATGAACCAAAAAATGGACTGGAAGATAGCCTCAAGAATCTTGCGAAAAATCTAAGGTCCTAAATGATTCTGCTCTCTCTTCCTCAGAAGAAGAAGAAGAAGAAGAAGAAGAAGAAGAAGAAGAAGAAGAAAAAGAAAAAGAAAAAGAAGAGAGAGATGCTCTTTCTTTCTCTCTCTCAGAAGTCACGGACAAGATTACGAAA
>NZ_JAACGD010000026.1 GCF_022810445.1 Candidatus Cardinium sp. cBcalN2
GTTTACAGCTGGAAAAATAGGAACCTCCCTGCAATCCCTCCCAGCAACTGTTTTTCTTTTCATCTGTAAACTCCGCTTTCTGATCGTACTTTTTTCAAAGGGCGCGTTTTTTTCCTAGCATAAGCCATATTGGTGAACAGACGATAGCGTCAACTTAAGGGGTATATTTAATTGATTATTATATATAATAATATATCAAAAATGCCCCTTGTAAAATAGCTGCGATCAGAAAGTGACACTTATAGCTGACATAGAAAAACGGCTGCAATGGATGTTGCAGGGTGGATTCTGTTTTTCCAGCTGTAAGGGGCGCTTTCCGCAACTTTTTA
>NZ_JAACGD010000253.1 GCF_022810445.1 Candidatus Cardinium sp. cBcalN2
TTGAACCTTTTCTCTTTCGTTTTGGGTATATGAATGGGAAAACGTGGATATGAGTAGAGTGAACCGTTCAATAATCAGCGAAAAGGGTGCAAACGATCAAAATAAGCGAAAGAACAGAGTAAAGATGAGAAAAAGACAGCAATGAGAATAAGATGAGAAAATTCGCATCACAATAGGACTAGAGAAGGAAAAAAAATCATCACCCACAGTGCTTTGTGGAGATATTTTCTCTCTACTCTTCAAGTGGATTCTCTCTTGGATTCCTTTTCATTCGTGAAGGCACACGCATTGAATGTTCATTCGACGAGCAAGTGAATGAGCAAGTAGCACGAGAATAGAAGGAATGTGAAAATTATTATAAGTTAAACTATCTCAAACACATTGAATATTATTTATGTGTATATGTGAGAAATATATTTTTTTATTGGAAATCTATCAGCAAAAAGAGGTAAGCTCCAAGCGTATTTCTAGCATCAAGATGAAATTGAATTTGATGAATTCAACTTTTTTTCTCCTCTAACGTCTCCCCCCCCTCTCTCTCTCTGAGC
>NZ_JAACGD010000254.1 GCF_022810445.1 Candidatus Cardinium sp. cBcalN2
CTCTCACTCTCTCTCTCTCTATTTTTCTCTCTCGCTTGCTTCCCTCAATTATTGTGTAATCGAAGCGTTGATGAGGAGAAGATGTAATCACCGGAAATGAGCTCCCATCTCAGAATGTCCGCAGGAGGACTGCAAGTGCTCGGGCCACTTGGCTCTCTATCAGCATCTCGGACGACTGGCCACAAGCAACTTCGAGAATCCATCTTAGAATTACCCTATTTGACCTGGAGCGTCTTGGCTACTTTCCTCATGGACTCTCATTAGCCTCACTGAGACCTTGGGGTCAAAAAGTGACCTGAATCGCGATGAAATGATTCAAATGAGAATGAGAATGAGAGCTCAAATTGCCCACCCTTTCTGATGCACTTTCGCTTTTAATACGTCCCCCTCACTTCTCT
>NZ_JAACGD010000255.1 GCF_022810445.1 Candidatus Cardinium sp. cBcalN2
CTTCTTCTTCTTCTTCTCCTCGAATCATCACTAAGGAGAGTAACATCATCTCTCTCAACATCCTGAGAATGATTTCATCTCGTAATTCACCCCTTCACTAGGACTATGCATCTGAGGAACTGGCCTGATCAGGTATCAGTTTGATTTTCAGTGCCAAACCGTGTTCAATGCTCCAAGTGTAAAGATGAGGCTCTGATAATCTCATGACAAAAAATGCCTGTAGCTATTATGCTGGTTAAACTTGACAATTTAACGGGTGTGAGGATTGCGTCAAGTTTCGGGTAACCATTGAGCTTGACTCTGAATTAACCTCTTTGATACTTTGATCTTTTTGATTTAAAAATTTCCAAACAAAATACTTATCATTTCGAACAACCTCCATGGTGATAAACATTTCCTAGTGAATTCACGATTGAATTCAAAAGAATCGAAAAATAAATTTTCTGATGCATTGGAGAGAGAAAGTAAATGTCACCTCGATCCGAGCATAGTTCTTAGGAATAATTAAATCGAGC
>NZ_JAACGD010000256.1 GCF_022810445.1 Candidatus Cardinium sp. cBcalN2
TCTTCTTCTTCTTATTCTTCCCTGAATCGTATTGAATCCAATAGTAAGTCTGGTACCAATTCTTCTAATCGAAAGAGAGGAAGAAAATGATTTTTGCTGAGCGCAGAGATACATTTTCAGACTCAGTTTGGGGAAAAAATTTTTCATCTCTTTCCTTCTTGACAATCATTGAGAGAAGATGTACTCTCATCTCCAAACTCATATCAAGTAGAAAATATGTCAGTTTCTTTGATATTCATATATTTTAGGTGCAAAAATCGAAATATCGAGGATTTATTGAACTGAAAGATGATGAGAAATATTCTCTCTTGCGTTCAACTTCATTTCCCTTTTCTACCTGAAAGCAATTAAGGAGTGTGGAAAATGTCAAAATACGCTCCAATAAGATTAATTATTTTCATGATAACAGAGGTTCTCTTTTGAAAATATAATCATTTTCTCTTCGATTCGACATATAAATTCTTATTTTGTTCCATATACTTTGAATTGACATCACGCTATTGGAGTATTATCGTTTATGTTTTCTCTACTAGATGCTACGTTTTTGGCGTGATATGTATGAGTCAAGTCTGTTGTTAAATTGAATTGAATGAAGAATGTAACACATGTATAGTTCATGGTCAAGTATAGAGGTATTCTCCATTCTTTTTTCTTCACATAAAAACCTAGCCTCAAGTATTCGAATGATGTGATGTCTGGAACTCATGCTTCCCTGTCATT
>NZ_JAACGD010000258.1 GCF_022810445.1 Candidatus Cardinium sp. cBcalN2
TCTTCTTCTTCTTCTTCTTTTTCTCCTCCTATTGATACGCTCCACCAAAAGAGAAAGAAAGTGATGGCAATTCGATATGAATTTCAGAATCGAGTAAAAGATGGGAAATTAGAGATGCAGAGAAGAGAGAAAGAAAGAAGTGACAATTTGTTGATGAGAAGAAGATTGGTCAACCAGAAGCGTGACACTTGAAGGTAGCGAGCGAAGGTAACAGAATATCATATTCACAGAGACTACCAGACTGTAAGAAAATAGCAATCAGCACCAATCTTCTGATTGTATACATGCTAAGAAAGAAAGAAAGAAAGA
>NZ_JAACGD010000259.1 GCF_022810445.1 Candidatus Cardinium sp. cBcalN2
TCTCTCTTTCTCGCTCTCTCCGTAACGAGAGTAATGTATCGGTCGTCCGGTGTGTGAAAAGTCCGAGAGAGAAAGCTCTCGGAAAATTCCTATGGCCCAATGGGGGAAAGAGATGTGGCAAAGTCCATCGGATGGATGAAATCGATTGAAAATCAGCCTAAAAATCGAACCACTTTCTGCACGCATGGCACGAACGCTCGCTTGGCTCATCAGATACAGAGAGAAAAAGGAGGAAAAAGAATGATAGCCCGAAAATCGATCGAAAAAGTAGAAACCATGTTCAGCGTATAGTGTTCGCTTAGGCCTATCGGCTTGAGTCTACTACCACTGCTGCTAGTACAATATTTGTAATAGTGAGGCCATATTGAGTGAGTAAATTCTCATGAGAAGTCGCTCTTTTCCGATTGGATCCAAATGACAGATGGAGAAGCAATTCAAACAGTCTCTCTCTCTC
>NZ_JAACGD010000260.1 GCF_022810445.1 Candidatus Cardinium sp. cBcalN2
TTCTTCTTCTTCTTCTTTTGTCTCTCTTTCTTCTTGGGAGCTCTGGAATTTTTGTCTTCATCTTATTCAGTCTCCTCTCAGCATCTCAAAGGATATGCAATTCGTATTCACACACTTGAAAATGCAATACTGATCTTATGAAGCACTTTCAGCCGATCCACTTGCTTTATCACATCCACTCTCCATATAATTGCAAATATCTTTCGATGGCAAATGTTTAACGCAAAATTTTGCCTTTCTTCCTTCTATCCACTTTCTCTATAGTGTTTTTCTCACTATTATTTATTGAGAAAGTATTGGCAGCTCCAATGGACATTATCGATCGAACAGACACTACAGTTGTCGCTGATTTGCGAGACTTAAACGATAAAATAGCATCATCAGAGAAGGTTTTGCTCAAATTGTTGAGCAACATTGATGTACAATCAGCAACAGATTTGAAAGAGCATGTTGAAAAAATGTTGGATTACTTAAGGTTTCGAAGAGATGGAATTAATACATGGCAAATAAGTCGCCAGCAATTTGAAAAAATGAAGGATGGCATCAACAAAGATTTTGCTGCATTACCTTTCAAAATTGTGCACATTTTAAGTCAAGCATCTAAAAAAGAAATAATTCATATTGTACCATTCA
>NZ_JAACGD010000261.1 GCF_022810445.1 Candidatus Cardinium sp. cBcalN2
ACTTTGACCACTCTTGTTGGCTCACTATTTACGAGTTTGAACGGCCGATCGAAGCCAAAGTCTCTCGATCTGGCCCAACACCGATTTTAAGATATAGGGAGGGAGAGAGTCGATGGCGCACTCCTATCTACCCATCAAAGCACCCTTCAATAGTAAGATGGAGCAATTGAGTAAATTTTTCTCCTCCAAAGATTTTTCGTTCGGCTGTGAGACCTCTTCTTCTTTCATCGATTCGGACAAAGAAGGAATGGCCAACGAAATGACCGTCAGCCCTGTACTTGCGGTCAGCCCTAAGGACACTTTTTCGGGCCTGGACAGCTTGGATCATTTCAAGCGGATGACTTCAGCAGAATCTATTATAGAGGTGAAGAGGGAACCTGAGCAAGATTGGATGAGTTCCACCGAAGATGCCAATATAACCAGCAATGTATGCCTAGAAGCTGATCAAACGCAAGATATGGAAGAC
>NZ_JAACGD010000262.1 GCF_022810445.1 Candidatus Cardinium sp. cBcalN2
TCTTCTTTTCCTCTTCTCTTCTCCTTTCCTTCTCTCTTCTCGCCCCTCCACCGGGTCCTTGCCGGTGTGACATGAGGAGCATCTGAGCAGTGCGACCGAAACTCGCTGTTTGGCAAAACTTCGCGGCGAGCGTGATGAGGAAAAGAGGTAAACGACCTCTCACTCGACACAAGACAGCCTCTGAGCGAGAGAAATGGAACTATTTACGGCGTCCGCGGAAGGAACCATTGGAACCAGATGAGATTGTGAGAGGGAGGCGAAAATACTTAGCGCGCGTTGGACACACGACCAGCTTGGCCTGAGTACTTGTCAGGCCAGCCTGGTGGCTCGCTTCGGTCGGACGAAATTCGAGCTGTCAGGTCAGAGTTTGCTGGCCACGCGAGAGAGTCCGATGGGCAGATGTAGTTGAGACAGCGGATGAGAGGAGTGTGAGCGAGTCGAACAGGCTGATCTGACGGACGCCAGAAGGTGAAGAAAGGCCACAGGAGAGACAAAAATGGAGCGATACAAGCTAGAAGCTAGAGAAGCTCGGAAAGAGGTGGCTGAGCACTTCAGTAACTGATGAAATGGCCAGAATTGAACAGAGAAATGAGAGAAAG
>NZ_JAACGD010000027.1 GCF_022810445.1 Candidatus Cardinium sp. cBcalN2
TGATCGTAACTATTTTACAAAATACAAAAGAAGTTTTTGGGGGGATGCTGCCATAAAGCTGCATCCATAGAAAAAACCGCAAATAAATTAAAAAAAAATCTTATATTTGCAAAGAAAGACTCAAGTAGCTTGCTGCTTAACTAGATTTTATCTATCATTTTTCCTAAATATCATATAGGCTACTCAGCCATCAAATTTAGTTATCTGCTTATTTATGTCTTTCCCAACTCTGGAAAGATTTGTAGATTCTTTAAAAATAATCAAATATAAATCGTAAATGAAAACCCTATTAATCGGACGATTTACTGCTCTTTGCTTTTTTATGTTGCTTT
>NZ_JAACGD010000264.1 GCF_022810445.1 Candidatus Cardinium sp. cBcalN2
GCGAGCTTTAGAAATATCCCGGTTCATTTGTTGATTAACATGGAATAGAAACGAAAAAGATTTTAATCGAATCATTGCTCGGACAAGTGTCCGAAAGAATTTTTGACAAGATAAAGAATACATTTTATGTATTAGAATTTTCATTTGTTAGTATCATTGAGATATCATATAATTTCCATCGCAATGAGAGCTCTTCACATTTTTTCATCATCATGTCCCTCTTTATATTGTGAAGACTATATTTGCAAAATTTTTGCATAATTTTTTCACACTCATTTATATATATAATGCGTATAATTCTTTTAGTTAACACATGGAGTGAGAGAGAGAGAGAATAATTGTATTCCCTCGGATCTTTCTCTCGCTATACTTCATCCATCGACCTTATTCCGTTATGAGAAAATCAACCATTGAGCTGAATCAAAGAACTATTGATTGTTTTGACAGCAAGAATTTATTTAACCACTGATCAATATTGTTCTGAATGCTTTTGTTGTGAATTATTTGAGATTTTATGAATATTTTCACTCAGTGGGCCCAAAAATG
>NZ_JAACGD010000265.1 GCF_022810445.1 Candidatus Cardinium sp. cBcalN2
GAAGAAGAAGAAGAAGATGACCGAAACAGACCGAGGACCATCAGAATTCTCTCTCTCACTGATTTTTTGAAAAAGATGAAGAAGATATTCTCTTGGACTACATCATCAGAGTCCGGCTTTTTTTCTAGTGCAATACTTATCCATTCCGAACCTTCATTTTCTTGTGTTCCAAAATCATGATAAATAAAATCTGACACATCGATTGACGATGTTTCTCCTCTTCTTCTTTTTAGGCTCCAAGATACTGTCACCGTTATCATCATTCTCATGGGTCTTCAATACGTCGTCCAGAACTTTTCTCTTCCTCTCTCTCTCCCTCCTTCATCATTTCGGGTGGATCCATCACTTAGTTTTTCATAGCCATCTTTTTCATGGATGATGATTATGAGAAGATTATGGAATGAGAGAGACTGCCTGGAGGAGAGAATTGAGATCAACACAGCAGTCTGAAAATTGGAGATGGAGACTAAAAGAAAGCCAAAACAGGAATAACATGGGAATGAGATGCTTTCTTTTTTCTTTTCTAGTTCTTGCGGATTGATTATTCTCATCATCAACATCACGGGATACCCAATTAATAATGGAATACAAACGGAATGCAAACACTGTCATTTGCATGTGGAACTTTTGATTATTTCTACCATTTTTTCTCGATGTAGATAAGTTTTCTGCATATT
>NZ_JAACGD010000266.1 GCF_022810445.1 Candidatus Cardinium sp. cBcalN2
AATATCTTCTTCATCTTTTTCAAAAAATCAGTGAGAGAGAGAATTCTGATGGTCCTCGGTCTGTTTCGGTCATCTTCTTCTTCTTCTTCTTCTTCTTCTTCTTCTTCTTCTTCTTCTTCTTCCCTAGAATATTCTTCTGGACTCAATGTCCACTGTCAAGATATCGGAACAAATCAGATTATCGGCACACATGGACATACATAGAGTAATGGATGAAAAGACTATGTAGTGAGAAATTGAGTTAAAAGAGTAAATCACGAGTCAAATGAGTCAAGCTAAAGTAAGCGGAAAAAAGTAGTGTTCAAAGAAGAAGGAAGAAGAAAAAAATGAGAGCACATTATGTTTTGCTCGATAGAAGTTAACTTAATGTGATTCTATCCCATGAACATGGAGTGTAGTTTCAAGTTGCTACAGAGTTTTTTCTCTCTCTTTTACTCTTTTTTTCGTTTCATTCATGGTGTATTCCAAAAATTCATGCCTTGCCCTTTTTTCCAATGCATGAGGAAGCTCATGGGAAATATTTCACTTTCGTTTATGCATACATATATACACTCATACCACTAATGTCACTATCGGAAGTGAGTATTCTCATTGATAATGCATGATGGAACGTCAATTTTTATCGTCATAGAGAGAGAGAGAGAGAGAGAGAGAGAGAGAGA
>NZ_JAACGD010000267.1 GCF_022810445.1 Candidatus Cardinium sp. cBcalN2
AAAAGGTCACATTGATAAGTTTTGATTGAACCTATTCTCTAATCAATGGTCAGAAGGAGAGAATTATCAGACTCTCATCACAGTTACCCATCTGGAGGGAAACTCTGAGCACTTGGCCGAAACTGCTCATGTACATGTAGATGGGCTCGAACATGCAAAACATCAATTTTGAGCTTGTACTCTTGGCATAATCCAATCCAATGTAGACCCTCAAAAAATTGAGAACTCAGTTTCATGGGCTATATTCTTTGGGGTGCATCATGATTCTTCTCTAAAAGATTAGCATCAAGTAGGCATCCATTATCTTGACTATGATTATGCATCTCTTTTCAGCATATTTGGTCACAATTGAAGCCTCTTATTGACTAGTTTGAAATTTGCAGTGCTTAAATTCAGAGAGGTAACAACTCAAAATGCCTCGTGATGTACT
>NZ_JAACGD010000268.1 GCF_022810445.1 Candidatus Cardinium sp. cBcalN2
TGAGGCACGATTGTTTCTTCTCCTTCTTCTTCTTCTTCTTCTTCTTCTTCTTCTTCTTCTTCTTCTTCTTCTTCTTCTTCTTCGGTTGAGGTGAACATCTCATATTGTTGTTATTGTATTTTCCCATGAAACACCCTGGTTGTGAGCCTCTGAGTCTCTGTCGAGCCCAACTATTCAATTATATACATAGATACACAATACCCTGAAAAAAAGAGCCTCACTATTGATAGATTCTATGATTCCTTTACTTCTGATTTATGCTTTCCATCATCTTTCTTCTCCAACAAATAACCAAAATTCTGACGCAACACACACAGATCCACACTTGTACAGATATTCACAATCACTAAACCACAAGCGTTCATCCATACGGAGAAATACACTCGGATGATCACATACAATGTAGAATGATTGAAAATTATTTTCCTCACTCCTTTTGTAGAGAAGAAAAATTTCAAATTCTATGTATGCGGTGAATTTTCTTTCATGAATAAAGCTTCGGTGACACATATGTAGAGAGAGAGAGAGAGAGAGAGAGAGAGAGAG
>NZ_JAACGD010000269.1 GCF_022810445.1 Candidatus Cardinium sp. cBcalN2
TCTTCTTCTTCTTCTTCTCTGACAATGCATCTGTACTTGGAAGTGCGATCGAGAATAAAAAAACAACTAATCTCTAAGTGATCATGAAGTTGGAGTGATGGCTGAGAAAGATTAGCAAATAAACCTGAAACTTGTGATTGTAGGGCAGCAACGTGATTGTGAAGCAACGCATCCTCATTAGGTTTACGTTTTTGAGTCGCATAGTAGATCAGTGACAGCATCCACACACACACACTAACAGCGGGTAGTAAACAGAAGCGACAATCGGGAGCAAGAGCAAGATTGGATGCGGTTTGAAACTGAGGCCGATTTAGAGTAGGGAAGAAAAAATTAAGGGAAAGAGAGCCGAGAATATATGAGGAAAGCATAGAGAAAGAAAGAAAGAAAG
>NZ_JAACGD010000270.1 GCF_022810445.1 Candidatus Cardinium sp. cBcalN2
ATATAGAAACTATCAGAATTTCACGAGCCATCATGCCCTCGGAAAGAATTGTTTTACTGATTGCATTTTGAATAATAATTAACAAAATTCAGTGCTAGTATTTTGATCACGTTCAATTGTTTTCATTGTATTAAGCAATGAATCAGATTCTGGTTCAGACTAATACCATCTGAATTGTTCCTTTTCTTCTGCCTATGAATAGTCTATCGAAATTCGAAACTTTGGATATTCAGCATCTGATAGATAGTTACAAACAAGTTCAATTCGGGATTAAGATTCAAAGTTGTACCCGGAAAGGTTTCGAGAAGAAAAAGGATTTCGATGAGACTCAAAGTCTTTGAAGCTTTGTTTTCTCAATAAAAAGTTTCAAATATACCATGAAATTTTTCACTCAAATCGAAACGTATCATCATTAAATCGAGCGACAACAGTTTGAGTAAGAGGAAATATTCCTCATCCAATACCATGTTTAACAGTCCCTCCAGAAACATCATCATCTCTCTCTCTCTCTCTCTCTCTCTCTCTCTCTCTCCCTC
>NZ_JAACGD010000271.1 GCF_022810445.1 Candidatus Cardinium sp. cBcalN2
TTCTTCTTCTTCTTCTTCCTGAATCATAGACAGCTTGGTCATAATGGCAATGATTCAACAACAATTTAGACCCACAATTGTTATGATAGATGGTTTACAGCTTGATCCTCCTACCTTTTTTTCTTCATTCCTCACTTTGCTGTTTGTAAGGAATCAGATTGATACATTTGGTTGGTAAAAGGGAAGAGAGAGAGAGAGAGA
>NZ_JAACGD010000272.1 GCF_022810445.1 Candidatus Cardinium sp. cBcalN2
CCACTCACTGGTATTGAATTGTTTTATTGTTACTAAAATCAAAGTTAAATGAAAATTCAACACATACAAACACACTGATTGCTGCTATGCAAAGGTGGAAGTGATGCTTATCCATACTTTATATAACTACCTTTCTCTCTCTCTCTCTCTTATTATTCTTCCTCTTGATGCATATATGAATCATTATAATCAGATACCAAAAATGGGTTCTCAATACTCTCTTCTTTCTCTTACCGATACCTTGAAGCCCTAATCAAACCAGCAATCGTTAAGCAAGTCCACTCAATTGGCCTGAAGGTGAAATCATCATGAATGACTCGCGAAGCCTGAAGCAACCAGAATTGATCACAGA
>NZ_JAACGD010000028.1 GCF_022810445.1 Candidatus Cardinium sp. cBcalN2
CTTTTTTATGTTGCTTTTTTTATGCGGTGCTCAGTGTGGTACGAATAAACACAAACCAAAATCGCGCAATTTTAGATCTTCATTTAAAAATAAAGTTAATAATAGAAACCAAGATGGGGAAGAAGTAAAAAATATTTCTGATGTGGACCCTAATGACGCTGATGACCCTAATGACCCTAATAATCAAGAAAGCAACATGCAAGGTCCTGCTTCACTAACTGATGGTAATCATGTAGGCAATTTTGCTAAACCTATTTTGGTTACAACTTCAATTACTGGTAGTAATATAAGTAGTTCTGCAGAGGCTAAGCCAATTCTAACGCCACCAAACAAATT
>NZ_JAACGD010000273.1 GCF_022810445.1 Candidatus Cardinium sp. cBcalN2
CTCTCTCTCTCTCTCTCTATTCGTATATTCATGAATCTCATGATCAGATAAGCTTAAAAACTTTGTCATGTTTGCCTTTTCCGGTATTATTCAAATTCAACGGTAAATAACAGCAATACACTCACACAGTAAACACAAAAGTACACACTTTCCTCTCATGATGCCTGAAAACATTTTACCATTGCTAAAATCGAGCTCACTTTTCTTTGTTTTTATCATGCATCGAGTAGCATCATTAGGAATGAGGCAACGAAAAGGGTTAAAA
>NZ_JAACGD010000274.1 GCF_022810445.1 Candidatus Cardinium sp. cBcalN2
CCTTGTAATCCCTTGCTGATCCTGAAAAGCATATTTGTCTTACAGAATTCGGATGAAGGGTCAAATGCTACACATTCCCGAACTCGACCTCGTGTTATTCCTCTGCTCTCCTAGTGTGCTAAACCTAGATGATTTGAAGCGTCGAGGATTGTTTTTGAGCGATATTCCACTTCATGATGCTACCAGAGATCTGGTGCTATTATCAGAGCAATTTGAAGCAGAATATCAGTTGACCAAGAACCTAGAAATTTTGACAGACAAACTGCAGCAAACTTACAGAGAATTGGAGAAGGAAAAAGAAAAGACAGACCGTCTCCTTTATTCCGTTCTACCACCCTCAGTAGCCAACGAATTGAGACACTCGAGACCTGTACCAGCCAAAAAGTATGAATCAGTGACCATACTGTTCAGTGGAATCGTTGGATTCACTACGTTTTGTGCGAAAAATTCAGATGCCAAAGGAGCCATAAAGATAGTCAATCTTCTCAACTCCATTTATACTACTTTCGATGTGCTGACTGATCCTCGAAAGAATCCAAATGTTTACAAGGTAAGCATTTCTCAAACTCTTGTTAGTTTCGAGCCATTAGCTCAGCTGTTGGACTATGAATCGTGTCCATCAACAAGCAAAGTTTCCGGTGTAAGATCGAAGAAGAAGAAGAAGAAGAAGAAGAAGAAGAACTCGAGGGTCTTCAAGTCGCCTGAGGACCTCTTTGAGGAGGATGGATGAGCAAAGGTAACAGAGTATCAATAAGAACGACCTGTGGGAGTTTCTCGG
>NZ_JAACGD010000275.1 GCF_022810445.1 Candidatus Cardinium sp. cBcalN2
TCTCTCTCTCTCTCTCTGCGAGTGAGAATGAATATTGACTTTATAATGGAGGACTTATGACTACAGTGAATTGTTTCTCACTCGAATTCAGTGGTGCACAAATTATGAACAAATTTGCTCATGGAAACTAAGTAATACTGCTCTACTGACATGCTAAATGAGCTAAGGTTGTTGAACATTCATGTTTTTCAATTTACTCTCGGGTATAAAATGAATTCCCATCAGAGACCACATCAGTAGGCTCACCAGAGCAAAGCTCACAACGGTCATCACATGGAAAGGTGATCAACTTCTCTGGCTCCTATTCTTCATCGAAGCATCATAAATATTCAGAAAAGAAGGCTTCCATTCATTCATCGACTATAAATTTGCTCTGAGAATTGTTATCATGATAGATGGGGATAATTAGGGAAAAAGCCGCACAGCATGATTGAGCATCTTACAGAATGAAATGAGCAAGAGTAAAGGATGTGAACCGAGAAACTCCCACAGGTCG
>NZ_JAACGD010000029.1 GCF_022810445.1 Candidatus Cardinium sp. cBcalN2
TTTATCAAGAAAAAAGTAACAATAAAGATTTATTTTTTACCAGTGACATAAACAGATACATTTTTTCTTGATAAAAAATCAAGATAAAAAAAAATTATAATCAAATAAAAATAATTAAAAATTCCTTAAGTTGACTCCATTACGTGAACGGAAACAATACTGTTTGTTGATTTGTAATGAGCACTTTATGAACATTTTTACCCAAGTCTTGATTGTTTACTTATTATTATTTGCCCTAGCAAAAAGTTTATTTAAAAATGGCTTACTTAGCACTGAATTCAACAGACAAAAGTTTGGAGTCACGTTCAAGCTACCTTAAAACCTCTACTAATGTATCTATAGCTAAATGGTGTGCAGCTTTTAATAAAATACCACTATCTTGAAAAGTATGGCTATTTAGATAATTCGCTAAACACGCTTTATCTGGGAAACAAGCTATTTTCTCATGAGGTTGTTGGCCAGCAGCAAAGGTAAAACAAGGACCACATAACAGTACGCGATCATAATCAGGTTGAAAAAGCTCTTGCACAATTTTTTTATGCCAAGCAGTAGTCTGGTTACCTAAATCAGCCATATCACCTAAAATAACGATACGGTAGCCCACCTTTAATTGTAAAAGCGTATCCAGTGCTGCCTGAACGGAAGCCGGACTAGCATTATAGCTATCTATAATCAATTGATTGCTGCCTTTCTTGACTAATTGCATGCGTTGATTGGTAGGAACATAGGCTTGAATAGCTTGATGGGCTGCTGCACTATCCACATGAAAATATTTGGCTACGCAAAGCGCTGCTGCGATATTGTATATATGGGGTTTGCCTAATAAATGGGTCGTAACGACTACCCCTTCTAAGGATTTATAACGGATATAAGGGTCCTGACTCACCCACTCAAGAGGCGCAAAGTCGTTAGGCTGAGGATAGGTAATGGGTTTTCTAAAGCGTCTACTTATAGTAGACAACCAGGGTACTAAGGTGTTTAAAAAAATGGTGCCACCAGTAGTGTAAAGGTAATCATATAGCTCACTTTTACCACGGATTACACCTCTTATATTGCCAAATCCCGTAAGATGTACCTCTCCAATAGCGGTGATCAAACCATGGGTAGGGCGCGCTATTTTACAACATAATGTAATGTCGCCTAATTGAGTAGCACCCATTTCTATAACCGCTATTTCCGTATCCTGCCTCATAGCCAAAAGGGTTAAAGAAACGCCAATAGGTGTATTTAAATTACCCTTGGTTGCTATTGTGTTATAAGTGGTGCGTAAGGCAGCGTAGATAAGCTCCTTGGTAGTGGTTTTACCATAGGAACCCGTTATAGCTATAACTGGAAAGTGGTCGCCATATTGTGACCGATGGTGAGATGCTAATCTTGTTAAGGTATCAAGGCTGTTTTTGACTAAAATATAGGAAGCGGATGGCCTAGCATAAGCAGGATCATCTATAATCACATAACTGGCCCCCTTTGCTAGGGCTTCTTGAGCAAAGGCATTGCCATTAAAGTTAGCCCCCCGAATAGCAAAGAAAAGTGCACCTGGAGCACAGTCACGTGTATCTGTGGTTACAAGACGCGTGATTAAATATTTCTGATAAAGCGTTTCTATAGCAATCATAGGTAATCCATAGAACGGTTTTCAAGTGATTAGCTGTAGGAGACGAGTGTAGGTTTAGCCTCTGTTTTATTCTTAAAGGTATGAATAGCCAGTTTAACCGATGGCACTACTTTTCCTAATAATGGACTATACCCCACTTTCAGTGCTACACCAGGCCATGACTTGGTAGCATGTTCTAGGTGTAAACCCATCCCATAAGTATCTACAAACGTTTGATTCAATAGCTGATTATCCCGATTGTAAAGGGCTATAAAATTAGTAAATGCAAGTACAACAAATCGGATAGAAGATAATACAATGGGCATATGCAAGGTGCTGTCTAGATGCAGATTGAGCCTTGCATAGATAGGCGCTTGCAGGCTGTTGTCCACCTCAGGGGCCTCTAGGACTTCAGGGTCACGGTGCATGATACCCAACATGCGCTCCTTGGGCATACGGCACCCTATTATATAATCTATGGCCACAGATTGATGTGCACCGTTACATCTTTGTATAGATGGACCAACATAGGCCAAGCCTAGTTTAAGTATAGCTTCTTCCCATCTATTTTTATGTAAAAAAGAACCTGATTCACAATTTATATGCATATATCTAAACCTAGGTTTTACTATATTTTTAATACAATGCACGCCAATATAATGCCTATTGTTAAATTGACCTTTTTGATAACCATATAACATGGCTGCAGATCCTCCTTTAGGTAATTTTTCCAAATCATGCAGTGCATATAGACCACTTAATTTTTGATAAACATCCGCTACCCAACCTATTTTACCTAAAACAAGCGTATAATCGTGATACGATGTATTTTTGATAGCCGAAACAGGTAAAGCGGTAACAAAAACTTTCTTATAACCGCTTAGTCCAGTAATCCAGTAATAAGGCGCGTAGGATTCCTCGGTCGTGCTAGCGAATAATTTAGCCGCCCATACATTCTGGTGATCAAATCTATAGTTACTCCCTATCTGTTTATAATAGTCTCCGCCAAAAAGATAATGTCCATGTAACTTAGGCAATTCATAGGTGCATCCATATCCCCATCTTTTTTTTAGAAAAAACTGTTGACTGAAGCTATGTCCATATCCCCATGCATTAGCATGCATGATGGTAAGTAAGGGTCCTTCATCTAGGCTTACCCCCAAGGAGATCGGAAAGCGGTCTTTGGTTTTTATGATTAGATCAGATATGATGGGGTCGGTAGTTGGATCAACTATCTTACGCATAACGGAGACAGTTGCAAAGTAGGGCAGAGCCATTAATCTTTGTTTGATAGACAAGAGTGCTTTGGCATCAAAAATTGTTCCAGGCGGTAAGTTTATTGCTTTATCAATCAATGAGATATGTGTGGTAGGGGTCAGCCATTTGGCCAAACGTAAGTAAGGATAGGGTTTAGCAACCATTGGCTCCATAGCACCTGTAGATGTTATAGTAATGGTATTAAGTTTATAGGAGGGAACTTTAGCTTGATCTGCTTTTAGGCCAAATGGTATACCAAAAGCCAGTATTAGCATAGCTATTAAACCTTCAAATTGCGCTATCTTTTTGTTTATTTTATGCATAGATGGAGGCTTAGAAATTGACTAGATAGAGCATATGGATCTAAATCACTGAAAGCGCCCTAACGCTATATAGCCAGTAGCGTTCTGGCTGAAATCTAGGATAAGGGCTATGCTAAACGTATAACGCCTTATTACCTAGAAATGATTGCCAAAATCATATAAACCATGCAAGATGTGTTTACCTGATAGGGAAGTTAGTGCTGAATGGATAGTAGCTACTAAACGATTCAGATTAAATTACATATTGTTATTTATTTACCTCATTGTTTTTGATATTCAATCTTTAATATTTATTTTCACTGCTTAATACTCATCTTCATTAAAGATAAAATCATCACCCGTTGGGTAGTCAGGCCATATTTCTTCAATACATGTGTATGGATAATCATCATCATCTAATTCTTCTAGATTTCTAATAACCTCAAAAGGAGCTCCTGACCGTTTGGCATAGTCTATTAACTCATCCTTAGTAGCTGGCCAAGGAGCATCTTCCAAATGTGATACTAATTCAAGTGTCCAATACATAATGCAAAAGTGAAAAATAAATTAAATTTAAACCGTGCTCGTGGTATCTTTTATACCAAGCTTATTAACAGGCTAAAATAGAGTAATTTTTAAATTAATACAAAAAATTTCTTTTATACTTGCTACCATAGCCTTAGTTCTAAAATAACTAGTTCATACATTGTACACATATCATAACTTATATGCAAATATCTTTTTTTATTGCCCAACGTTATCTTAAAAAACAGGGCAAAACAACACTAATATATAGGTTATCTAAACTTTCTTGCTACAGCATGGGGCTTGGTACAGCTATTTTAATAGTTGTATTAGCTACTATGAATGGCATGGAAAAACTATTGGCTACTTTATTTTATACGTATATGCCAACATTAAAAATAGAATCTAAAATAGGTAAAACATTCGTTGCTGATAAACAATTAAAAGAAAAAATCATCGATCTTTCTGGTGTAACAGCTATTGTCGAAGTATTAGAAGCGACTGCGCTTATACGGTTACAACACCAACAAGCCCTTGTGACCATTAAAGGCGTCTCTCCTAATTTCATAGCAAGTGACTTTTATAAAAATTGTACCCGTATGGATGGCGTTAATTTTTTAGCCGAGGGTCAACCTCAAGCTATTGCGGGTATAGGACTTAGCCAATTTTTACAATGGTCAACTTCTAAAAAAACTGCTAAAAATAAGGTAACCGTTTTTTACCCAAAGTCAGGTATTTACCATCTTCATAATCCATACAAGCGTTTTACCTTAGAGTTGGGTGGTTTTTTCTCTATAGCCAAGAAGATAGATAGCAGATATATGATTATGCCTCTTCATTTTGTGGAAGATTTGACAGATGGTTTACATAAACGTACTTATTGGGAAGTGGTAATCCCAGATATGGCCGATCTAGAAAGTACGCAAACAAACATACAAAAGCTACTACCAAATGGCTATAAGGTAATCAATCGAGAGGAACAAAATGAAACACGTCGTAGAGCTATTTTCATTGAAAGGCTTGCTGTTTGTTTTATTTTTGCTTTGGTATTGCTTTTAGCATCGTTGCATATTTTCTTTATGCTATGCATGTTGATACTACACAAGCAAAAAGATATCCATATACTTGTTGCCCTTGGGGCTACACCTGATCAAATCGGTAGGGTTTTTTTCTATAATGGGCTATTAGTAGCTTTAAAAGGTATTTTGTACGGTCTTGTTATTGGGTCTACTATAGCCTTTTTGCAGCAAAAATTTGGCATTGTTACCTTTACTATAGGGCATGCTAAGGTTTCATACCCTATAGAAATGCATGGATTAGATGTTTTATATACAGTTATTGTAACTGTTTTATTCAGTCTGTTGGCCACTCTTTGGCCGGTAAAACGGGCTATGCAATTAGCCAGGAAGTCACTAAGTAACTAAATGATTAGTATAGCCTAAAAATATAAGGTCACATGAATAATATAATTATTATTGCTTTATTCTTATTAAGTGCATATAATCTAACAGGATTTCAATGCACTCGAGCTAGCGTTACTATGGGATCTAATGACCCAGAATTTAGTGTAGAAAAAAAAACGCCTAAATATAACATTCAAGAAGATGACATTACACCCAATCCAATTGTAGCCTACACTATTGAAAAGGACCAAATTTACCTTGACCGCGTCTTTCAACCTACATCCACATCTACCCTTCAACCTGTGCTATGGGCAAAGGAAACAACTAATCATGATAAACACCAGCGACTTTTCGACTTGTTTGCCCGTATCATCCCCCAGCAATACAGGAAAGGGATCAAATATTTTTCCATAATTGATTCAAAGATAAATAATGTAGATGATATGTGTCTATACTGCGCTATAGGGCCTCAAAGTCAAGAATCTCTGGAATACTTTCGCCTTTACATGGCTTTTGACCTAGAAGATTATATCGGTGGTACTTACTTACCAAACGCAAGTTATAATACACTGGGCTACGATTTTCTTATTTATACAATGATCCATGAATTGGGTCATTATGTAACAATGAATAACGAACAACACGACTTAGTAAACGGTTACTTTATTCCACATAAAAACTCAATTTGTGCGCAAATGCAACTTAGACCTTTTTATAAACAAATCAACAACTGTAGTAAGAAACAATTAGCTGAATATTATAAAGAAATATTTTTCAAAAAAGGAGAGTTCGTCACGGACTATGCAACAGAGTCTTTTGCAGAAGACGCTGCTGAAACTTTTGCTCATTTTGTACTCACTGATGAGCGTCCTAAGCCAGGTCTTAACGGAGCAAAAGATAAAATGCTACTCTTTTATCAAGATCCCAAAATGGTCCAAATTAGAGCAAGTATTCGGGAAAACTTGAAAAACCTGGGCATCCATCCCAAACCTACCAAGAAGCTTGGTATCTGTGCAAGATTACTAAAATATATTATAAATTAGCTGATCAAGCATAATGCGACGGTTGCAATAAATATGGAACATTGTTTTAGGTAGCTAAATGATCAACCAGCTTTTGACATTACGCCATACACACCCTTTTTAAGAATTCAGGACTAGTAAGATCTGGTTTTAAAGATCAGGGGAAGATTAGTTTAGTTACATTTGCAAGTTGGTTGCTGATTTTCTAGTTTTATAACTGGCTTTTCAGCAAATTTTTGTAAAAAGCTTCTTGCTTACTTAATTAATTCTTTAACCAAGCAAAACAGTACAATAGCTCATCCTTACTATTAAATAAATGACTGACCCCAAAAGATATACCGTTACCGCTGCATTGCCCTATGCCAATGGACCTATTCACTTAGGTCATGTGGCGGGTGCTTACCTGCCTGCTGATATTTATGTTCGCTACTTAAGACAAAAAAAAGCGAATGTGGTTTTTGTCAGTGGTTCTGATGAACATGGAGTTCCCGTGGTTATTCGTGCCCAACAAGAGGGATCTACCCCCCAAGCAGTGGTCGACAAATACCATACCCTAATCAAAGACGCTTTACAGGGCTTAGGTATTAGTTTTGATATCTTTGCAAGAACTTCTTCACCTACCCATTATGAGACAGCCACTGATTTTTTTAAGGAACTGCACAAAAAAGAGGTATTTGAAGTATATGAAACAGAACAATACTATGATCCTGTTCATAAACAATTTCTATCTGATCGCTATATCAAAGGAAACTGTCCTAAGTGCATGAATCCTGATGCCTATGGCGATCAATGTGAAGCATGTGGCAGCACCTTGAGTCCAGAAGAATTGATAGATCCCATTTCTGCCATTAGCGGTGCAAAACCTATTTTAAAATTAACCAAACACTGGTACTTACTACTAGATAAATATGAAAATTGGCTTAAAAAGTGGATTTTAGAGGAACATAAAGACTTTAAAACCCATGTATATGGTCAATGTAAAGGTTGGCTAGACCAAGGCTTACAACCACGTGCTGTAACCCGTGACTTACCTTGGGGTATTCCTGTCCCACTTGCTCAAGGCAGTGGCAAAGTGCTCTACGTTTGGTTCGATGCGCCGATTGGGTATATTAGCGCTACTAAAGAATGGGCAGAAGCCCAACAGATAGATTGGAAACCTTTTTGGCAAGCCCCTGATACTAAGTTGGTTCATTTTCTCGGAAAGGATAATATTGTATTCCATTGTCTTATCTTCCCCGTTATGCTCAAAGCACATGGCGAGTTTATTTTGCCTGATCAGGTCCCAGCTAATGAATTTCTCAATCTAGAAGGCAAAAAAATTTCTACATCTCGCAACCATGCTGTTTGGGTAGATGATTATTTAAAAGATTTTCCAGGTAAAGCAGATGTATTACGTTACGTACTCTGTACCATTGCACCAGAAAACAAAGACAGCGACTTTACTTGGCAAGATTTTCAAGATAAAAATAATCGTGAGTTGGTCGCTAACCTGGGCAATTTGGTACATAGAACCTTCAGTTTAGTACATCAGTATTTTGGCGGATTAGTGCCACCTTATGTCGAGCCTAATGAAGGAGGTCAAGTTTTATTTACTACCCTCAAAGCTTCTTTTACAGCAGTAGGCCATGCCATAGAACAGTTTAGGTTTAAAGAAGCACTCCAATTATGCATGGGATATGCTACATTGGGTAATAAATACCTAACAGATAGTGCACCATGGCATCTGGTAAAGAGCAATCCACAGGCAGCTGGTACGATATTGCATGTAACACTCCAACTCATAGCTACCTTAACACAGTTGATCAAACCTTTTTTACCTACCACAAGTAACAAGATGGCCGATATGTTAGGGTTAAAGGAAATAGGCTGGGGCCAGTGCGATGTGACCAATTTGGTAAAAACAGGTGATCGATTAGCTGCTCCTAAACTTTTATTTGAAAAAATTGAAGATGATGTCATTGATGCACAAAGAAAAAAATTAGCATATGGTCAATAAGGTTCCATGTTTTTTAGCAGACGACAGCTATGAAGCATGCAACTAATTGCTAGCATTTGGCAGAGGGGCTACTCTTGCATACTATAGCTGTAATACTGAATCAGTACATCTGTTTTTAGGGGAATTATATACATTTTTTTATTATAAATTCAGTAAATTTACTTACCTTGCATTGCTAAGGTTATATGGATAGGTGGGTGAGTGGCTTAAACCAGCAGTTTGCTAAACTGCGGTATGGATGATTCTGTACCGGGGGTTCGAATCCCCCCCTATCCGCCATTTTCTTAATCTTAATTATATTCGGGGCGTAGCGTAGCTCGGTTATCGCGTCTGCTTTGGGAGCAGAAGGTCGCAGGTTCGAATCCTGCCGCCCCGACCGATACCTTCTTTTTAGGTTCCGTAGCTCAATGGATAGAGCAACTGCCTTCTAAGCAGTAGGTTGAAGGTTCGAGTCCTTCCGGGACCACTTCTGCTCTACCTATTCCGTATCCATTAAGCACTATGGTAAGGCCAGGCACAATCAATAACAAATAAAAACACGACTTGTAAAATAGGCCTTACAAGCGTTCTAATAATTTTTAGGTTTGCTTTTTTATTTGTTATTTGCCATTTTTTAGCTAAAAATTTTTAGGCACACTTTGGTAAAACCTTTATATCCACTAGCGTTACAATCTATACCCGTTAGATTATATGGTTGTGATAAGACCGGTAAGCTAACATAAAATTTTGTTGCCGTTCACCCAATGGCGTCAACTTAAGGAATTTTTAATTATTTTTATTTCATTATAAGTTTTTTTATCTTACTTTTT
>NZ_JAACGD010000003.1 GCF_022810445.1 Candidatus Cardinium sp. cBcalN2
GCTGGAAAAACAGGAACCTCCCTGCAATCCATCCCGGCAACTGTTTTTCTTGTCATCTGTAAACACCGCTTTCTGATCGCACTTTTTTCAAAGGGCGCGTTTTTTGCCTAGCATAAGCCATAGTGGTGAACGGAAACGTTTTCTATTTACGCTATCTAAGGCTTTTTTCGAAATGTTACTTGTGGTAGTCAGGTCATTTGATCCGTCTAGCTAATGTTTATATCTTACCTATATCTAGTAAATTGTTGTTGTCTTTTTGTTATTTCTTACAAATGACTCAACATCAATCAGGTACGCAACAAGCCTATGCATTAATGAATCCTAAAGTATTGATTTATATCTAGAATCTAGAATAGATTGCATATGATACTAAAATAAAAAACAAAGATCAACACAAACAAAGTTATTATAACAATAACAATTATTCGTATCTTTTGTATACATTATACCTGGCACATCCCAACAATAACTTAAACCCAAAACAAGGCTATTGGTTAAGCTAAAATCATATTTTACGCCACCACCTAACAGGATAAAAAAACCGAAGGGCCGTTTGGTTAAAACAGTAGAAGAACCTGAATCAGCTGGTGTAATGGGTCTACTGGGCAGATTGATAGAGGGTATGACACCTAGCTTAAAATAGATACTGGTATCAAGCATAACCTCACTGGTATAAAATCTACATAGAACAGGTATCCAGAGATAATGTAAAGAGTAGCCCTCATCTATAACACCTAATGAATCGGTAGCATCACGAGCAACTTGCATATGGCTTAAGGCATAAGAGAGGCCTAAACTAAGGTTACAGTGCTCTTGTAGCACAAGGTGATAGGCACAACCAAAGTGTAAAGCCATGGCCCCTCCTTTATCATAAAGGACCGGTTTGATGCGGTTATGCAGTCTATTAGTAGCATAAGAAGGCGAACATTCAGCACTAAAACGGCCAGAAAATGCCATAGCACTATTATGGCCCATTGCAAAATACAAAGCTAAAATTAGAATCCTTCTCATAGAGGACTAAATTACAGCTATTTTATGGTAAAAATAAATTTATATTTATTTTAATTTACTAAACTTTTTTAAAATTTAAGCTTAAAATAGCTACCCAGAGCGGGGTAGGATACCATATTTAACTTAAATATTTAGACGGTTAGCAACCATTTATTAAGTAATAGTCTGCCTACAATCTAGTCTTTATTCCAACTATTGCTTACAGATGGATAATCTATTTATAGTAGAGTGTAGTAGCTATTCATTGTAAACTATGGCAACAAAAAATAGTGCGCAAGCCTTTGGTCAATATGCAGAAGAGGTTGCAGCAGATTACTTGGTAAAAAAAGGGTTTAAGGTACTAGCCCAAAATTTTCGTTACAAACGCTTTGAGATAGATCTTATTGTTCAAAAAGAGACATTGATTGTTTTTGTTGAGGTAAAAGCACGTAAAAATACTTTATTTGGAAACCCAGAATCTTTTGTTAACCAAAAGAAAATTCGTTGCTTGCGCTTAGCGGCCGCGCACTACTTGCGCATAAAAAATAGCCAACAGCCCATACGTTTTGATATTGTAGCTGTTTTGGGAAGTCAGCACCAAGTTATTGAAATTATGCACTTGGAGGATGGGTTTTATTAGCATACATATAGAAAATTTTGTAGCCGTTCAGCCAATGGCGTCAACTTAAGGGATATATTTAATTGATTATTATATATAATAATATATAAAAAACGCCCCTTGTAAAATAGTTGTGATCAGAAAGCGACCCTTACAGCTGGAAAACCAGAACTTGACCGCTACGCAGGGCTCGATCAGGCTGTTTTTATATTTCAGCTTAAAAAAGAAGAAAAATAAGATTTAAATTTATCCGGTATTCTACTTATTTCAGATCTTGGATTATTACCATGTTTATCCTTTACATCCCATTTTGCACCACGACCTATTAACTCCTCTAATAATTTATATTTATTTTGCAGTTCCGGAAGATTCATAACTTTATCAGGAGGTACAAAATATTTGTAAGACGAGAGAGACTGCTCTAATGATCTTACTACTATCAATAAAGGTGTATTCCCGGGGTAATCTCTTTGATTTACATCTACACCTTTTTCTAGTAGAAAGGTTATGCCCAACCTTGTTTCAGAATTATTATTGCGTAAGTATGCCTCGATTGCAAGATTCAATACAGGATTGCCTACTGGGTCGATTCCATTTATCTCTAGGCCTTCGCTTATAGCATCATATATAGATACTTTCGAATATTTTGGATCCGAATTTTCTAAGACCGACAGGCTTTGAAAATGTTTTGAATTATTAAGGTGTTCTGTATCATGAACGCCCTCTATCCCTTGTGCAACCTGATTGATAGCTTCATTTATGGACAAAAAAGTAGCTTCTTTTGGACCTGGAGCTGTCATTGTATGATCTGTAGGGATTCCAGTTGAAGTTCCCGCTTCCACAGGGTTAGTTTCTACAGCTTCCGTTTTTTTGTTCGACTGGCTGCCCAACATACCTAACTGCCTGTTTGTATTGACACAAGAAGACAATGCATGAAAGCCAAATAAGCTTATAAATAGACGTTCCATGGAACGCATATATGTTTTTTTTATTTTCATAGTATTGATTTTATGTAATATATGCTATATAATGACTACTAAGAAGAAGTAGTGCATGCAATGAGTATGTCAAAGGTGAACTATCCATACTACTCCGCTTGCCTAAGTCTAACAAAATACTCTTGCTCATTAAGTCAGCAGTAATCCAAACTAAGTATTTACTTAGCCTTCACCCTGGTAGGTTACCAAAAAAAAAATAGAAATGCAACCCATAGTGCACTAAAAATAAGTAGATTTAAATAGCTCTATTTGGAATAGCATAGGCAATTTTTGCTTTAATAGCTGATACTATCTCTATACTAAAAGAGTATGTATGCGTGTTTAAGCAGTTATAATAGCCACTAAACTTATTTTGCGTTTCACTTTTTTGTTTCCTGTATTGTTTGTATGGCCGGGTGCTCCACTTTTTTCTTCACTGCCTTGAAAAATTTTCTAAGCCTCTTTCAACTTTGGTTTAAAAAATAGATCGCTAAGTTCACGTTTTTGCTTAGAGCGTTTCCCAATACTAAAATGGTTAAATAATTTTTATTTTTTAGGGATTGTAAAAAAATTACAACTATAAAATAGGGGTTAAAAGTAATACTTAGTTTAAATACTAACTCAAATTAATACTAACTCAAATTTATGTAACTGGTTTACAATAATTAAAATCCAGAATTGATCTTAGAAGGATATAAAGAAGGTATAGGAACTTCTACCCGCTGAGCTTGGGTGTAATCAACTCCTGCTACTTGGAACCCAAATAATTTGTAAAACTCATGGCGATAGCCGACAAAGTCGGTCATGGTAGATAGATTGGTATCATCTATCTTAGGCCAAAGTTCGGCAACAGCTTGTTGTACATCTTCTCGCATCTCCCAATCATCTATACGAATTAGGCCTTCTGCATCTACCAAGACCTGGCCCTTTTTTCTATACAGCCGATCTGAGTATAATCTGTATACCTGCTCTATACAACCTTCGTGTAGATTTTTTTCTTTCATTATTTTGTAAATCAATGAAATATAAAGAGGTACTACTGGTATGGCTGCACTTGCTTGTGTAACCAAAGCTTTATTCACAGAAATAAAAGCCTGACCACCAATAGGGCTGAGTCTTTTTTGTAGCATGCTGCTTGCTGCTACTAAGTCTTTTTTTGCCGCTCCAATGGTCCCTTTTGAATAAATAGGATCAGTCAACTTAGGGCCAATATAGGAGTAAGCTATGGTTTTTGCAGCCTTAGCCAGTAGCTTTTCCTGCAATAAAGCCTCTAACCACATCATCCAATCCTCTCCTCCCATAACCGCAATAGTATCTGCTACCTCTTTAGGTGTTGCAGGTTCAATGGAGACATTTGAAATATGACCACTCATCATATCAATTGTTTTATTGCTATAGGGTGCACCTATAGGTTTTAACACTGACTTAAACGATAGGCCTGTTTGGGGATGGGTCCGAAGTGGAGATGCCAGGCTATAGATAACTAAATCTACTTGACCACCCCAATCCTGTTTGATTAGTGCAATGGTTTCTTGCTTTATGGAATCTGAAAAAGCATCGCCATTAATGCTTTTAGCATAAAGCCCTGCTTGATGGGCAGCTTGCTCGAAAGCAGCTGTATGGTACCAACCAGCAGAAGCTGTTCGTTTATCGTCAGCTGGTCGCTCAAAAAAAACACCTATCGTCTGAGCTTTAGCACCAAAAGCAGCTACTATTCTACTGGCTAGACCATAACCAGTAGAAGCGCCTATGATCAGTACTTTTTTAGGACCAGAGGTAATAGGTGAATGGCTGGTTACATATTTGATTTGTTCTTGAACATTTTGGGTGCAGCCAGCTGGATGAGCTGTGGTACATATGTATCCGCGTACTTTTGGTTCTATAAGCATAGATCTCAAGGAATAAGGGGTTTATTGGCAGGCTTAGGTAATGGTAATTTTTCTGAAGGGGTTATGGTATCTTCGAGTGAATCAATTTCAGAATAGGGTTCATCTTCAGAACATATCTGTGATACAGCATCGAAAAGATGGTCGTCTTGATACTCCTTTATAGATTTATGATCCTTACCCATTTTACATTTCCCATCAAAATAAGCACCCTCCTCAAAAACCAATTTATTCGCCACAATATCACCCCATACGGTTGCAGTTGATTTAAGAACAAGTAACTCTACCACTTCTATGGTTCCTTTTACCTCTCCACCAATTTCAGCATTGTGGGCTACAATGTTGCCCTCTACCTGAGCAGTATGGCTTAATACTAATTTGGCTTTTGTTTTAATACCACCTGTTATCTTGCCTTCTATACGTAAGTTGCCTGTAGTGTTTATATTGCCTTCTAAGTGAGACCCTTGTCCTATAATATTGCTAATGGTTACAGGGTTGGCACTCTTTGTTTTATTATTAAACATGCTTTTCTAAGGGTTAATATAGTCTTCCGGATTTAATGGAACACCTTTGTTCCAAAGCTCAAAATGCAGATGCGGCCCCGTAGAAATCTCTCCAGAGTTGCCCATAAGGGCTACTACATCACCTGCTCTAACCAAGTTACCAACTTTTTTAAATAAAATAGCACAATGTTTACAGATTGAGACAACGTTATTATAATGTTGAATCACAATAACCCATCCTGTATCAACCGACCAGTCAGACAAAATTACAATTCCCGTTGATATGGCTTTAACAGGAGCCTTCTCTTCTGCTACAATATCAACTCCATAATGTTTTCCTGCTCTATGAAAGGGTTGGGTAATCTTTCCATTAATAGGAGAAAACAATAGAGAAGATCCTATGCTAATAGGCCCGTTTTCATGGATTGATACTACTGGAGATGATTCTAGTTTTGAGTCAGCTGCTATTGGCTCCGGAATAGTAGAAGAGATTGGGTTAGGTAGTGCGTGTTTAGACTTCCCTTGAATAATTTTTTGAAGGGCGTCAATAAACTTTGTTTGGGACCTGATTTGTTCTTCTAATGTTTCTACTGTAACAGCTAAGGAAAGTATTTTTTTTTGATTTTCTGTTTCTATATATATAGGATTCATCCATTTGGCTAAAACAGTTTTAGCTAGCCATAAACTAAAACCAAAACTTATACACAACCAAGATAAAAATAAGGTAATAATGGTAGCATAGTTAAAAGGGGGCGTTATATACTCCGCAAAATTTTCAACATTTCGAATAACTAGCTGGTACCTACCTTCGAAATAATCCAGAAATTTTCTATACGTACGCAATGATCAACTTATTTAATATTAAACATCTAAAAACCTGCGCTATGACTTCACATTGGTATGCGTGCCACACTGTAGAAGCACATAAACAAAGAAAAAACGCCGCTTATTTACCAACTAGGGTGAACAAATACTTGAAATGGCAGTTTTTTAAGATATAAAATATGGTGGGCAGCATTGGACTCGAACCAACGACCTTTCCGATGTCAACGGAATGCTCTAAACCATCTGAGCTAACCACCCCTTAAATGCTTAAAAAGCTATGCTTGAGCCCCCGCTGTGCGCACGGGGGGACTCGAACCCCCATGCCCGAGGGCACCACCCCCTCAAGATGGCGTGTATACCAATTTCACCACATGCGCAAAAATTCTCAGGTGCTTTATAGGTTCATTTCAAATGGAATGAATGTACCTAATTTAGGATATAATAGAGTGTTTGCCAAATATTGAGGCTATTATAATAGATGGGATAGTATAATTGTTTCCATTCAGCCCCCACCCACGGACGCGAGTTATACCTAAAAAAGAAACTTCATTAACTGCAGTTTCTTAGAAGCCCTATGGCAAAGTACGCAAAAAAAACAAAATCGCCCCTTGTAAAAAGTTGCGATCAGCAAGCGCAGCTTACAGATGAAATAGAAAAACAGCTTGTTTGAAGCCCGCACAGCGGGCGAGTTCTGTTTTTCCAGCTGTAAGCTGTGCTTGCAGCTGCTTTTTACCGAGGGCTTGATTTTTTGCACACTTTTTTATCAAGAAAAAAGTGTGATATAAATGCCTTACTTGCCACTGATTTGAACAGATACTCATTTTATTGCTTTTTTTGAAAAGCAGAGACAATCCACCCCCCTCCTATTACATCGTCTTCTTCATAAAAAACAGCCGCTTGACCAGGTGTAATGGCATGCACACCACTGCCAAAAAAGACATGCATTTGATCACCTACTTGTTCAATCACGGCAGGTGTGCCGGGATCGTTATACCTAACCTTAGTAAGGGTATCTAACTTTTTTCCCTGTAGGTCTACATACTTAGATAAATTAAGCCGATCTACATACATACCATCGCGACGTAATTGATCAAAAGTGCCCAGTACTACTCGGTTGGTCTCTTTTTCTATGGCCGTTACATATACGGGATAACCTAAGGCTATATGTAACCCTTTTCGCTGTCCAATAGTATAAAAAGGATACCCTTCATGATGTCCCACTACTGTTCCATCTTCTAGTACAAATTCCCCGCCTTTAACGCTTTCTTCCAATCCAGCTACTTGTCGTTTTAAGAATCCACGGTAATCATTATCTGGAATAAAGCATATTTCATATGATTCAGACTTATTGACTAAGTCTGTAAAGCCACGCTGGGTAGCAAATGCACGAATAAAAGATTTGGTAAATCCACCTAGCGGCAACAAAGTCCTACTAAGGCTTTCTTGAGAAACACCCCATAGGGCATAGGATTGGTCTTTTTTAGGATCTAATCCTTTAGAAATAATATAACGCCCCCCTTCTAATCGCACTTTTGCATAATGACCTGTTGCTAGGTAATCACAACCTAGCTTATTAGCACGCTGCAGAAGCGCATCCCATTTAATATGGGTGTTGCACAATACGCATGGATTAGGGGTTCTACCTGCTAAATATTCAGATTTAAAATGGTCAATTACATGGCTACCAAAGCTCTCTCTAATGTCTACAACAATATGGGGGAATCCCAATTCAACAGCCACATTCCTAGCATCATTAATAGCGTCCAAACTACAACACCCTGTTTCTTTTTTCTTGCCACCACTACCAGCATAACTCCATGTTTTCATGGTAATACCTACTACTTCATAGCCTTGGTCATGCAACATTACAGCCGTTACAGAACTGTCTATGCCACCACTCATAGCCACTAATACACGTCCCTTTTTACTCATAGGTGAATCTTAGAAAATAGCATATCTAACCTTTAGAACTTAGCTTTTTCTATATCCTCTTTAGAAAGACCTGTAAGTAGCATAATATCTTCTAACGGGTAACCTTTTAGATGCATACCCCTAGCTATAGAAAGTGCTTTGCCCTTTTCTCCTTCTAGCTTCCCTTCTAGTTTGCCTTGTTCCAGACCTCTCTTTAGACCCTGTTCTAGGCCTTGCTTCAGGCCTTGTTCCAGGCCTTGCTCCAGGCCTTGTTCCAGACCTTGCTTTAGACCAACTTGCTCTCCTGCTTGTCTGGCTTGTTTTTTCATATAGTCTTCTACTGCTTGATTATCCATGATGCGTTTGATCTCTTTTTCATAAGTCCGTAATTCTATTTCTGACCAGTTAAAGCGATTTAAGGCTTCATAGGCACGTTGGATAACCAAATCGGAATCTATTATTTTTTTTACCTCTGCTTCGCTAGTAGAGGAAGCATACTTAAAAAAGTAGCACCATTTTTCTATCATGGTAGATAATGCTTCAATAGAGTTGATCTTAAACTTAGGTAGTTCTATAAAAGTAAAAGAGAAATCTTGTAGGTCATGCGCATAGGTCTTAGCGTCTAGCACGATATGATTAGAGAGGTAATCTGTTTTACTTGGAAAAACAATGTAGTCCGTAATAGCTATAAAGATTACGGCTTTAAGATCCTGGTATCTAGCGCCTACCTCTTGACCTACATTGAGTTGTCTGGAATAGGCCTTAGCGGCATAGTACTGCGCTCTTTTTTCAAATCCTTCTTGGGAGGTTACTTGCATCTCTACAATGATTTCCCTACCATAATTATTTCTGCACAACACATCTACTATACTTTCTTTCTTACACGCAATCTCTGGATCTTGCACTGTAGAGAGAAAACTAACTTCTTTGATCATAGATGGGCCTTCAAGACACAATATACCATTTATAAAATGAATAAGAATATCTTTATTTTTTTCAGTGCCAAATATCTTACGAAAGGCTACGTCATTCTTCGGATTTAGAAATTTTGAGGTTACCATAATACTGTTACATGTGATGCGTTGATAGACACCACTAATATAGTAACTTTTTAGTATTGATTTAGGAGGTATCTGTTCAAAACAACAGCATCCGCTCTTAGGGCTTCCTTTTCAACTATTTTTTTATTTCAGCTATAATGGTCACTTGCTGAACGCAACTATTTTACAAGGGGTTTTTTGTGCATTTCTGCCACAGTAGTGAATAGATACTATAAAACGAGTTACGATTAGGCAGTACTTTTTACAGCGGAACTAGAAACAAGAAGCTAATTGAAGCCTGACAAGCGGGCAACTGGTGCTTTCTAGCTATGCACCTACCCCAATGCGTTTGAATGCAGTAACAGTTAAAGTGGGGGCAACTGTTTTAAGATATTGGGCAACTGTTAGTTTATTATTTTTGACAAATGGCTGCTGTAATAGCGTATTGTCCTGAAAAAACTTGTTTAATCTACCCTGAGTTATTTTTTCTGCTTTGTTACTATCAAACCCTTCAGCTATAACCTGTGCATGGATAACAGCCGATTCTCTTTCGACTACAGTTGAATCAACCTGATCTTTATCAAGTGCTACGGGGGCCATAGCGGCTATTTGCATAGCCACATCTTTACCTGCAGCGAGTACATCTTCACCTTGACCACCTTCTAGGGCTACTAAAGCAGCTAAACGATTACCAGTATGAATATAAGGAACAGTTACTTCAGCTGTTAAGGTTTCATAAGCAGAAATGGTTATTTTCTCACCAACGGTACCAGTAGCTGCTACCATAGCTGCTTGAACGGTCTGATTGCCTAATGGCAAAGCTTCTAGCGTGGCTATGGAGATGGGATTGTGGGCTACTGCAGCTTCTAAAATACGTTTACCTAACGTAACAAACAACTCGCTTTTAGCAACAAAGTCGGTTTCACAATTGATTACCAACAAGAAAGATTGCTTATTATTGGAACTTGCACAAGCAAAAACAGCGCCTTCACCTGCATGGTATGCAGCACGATCTGCCAATATCTTTTGTCCTTTTTTTCTTAAAAAATCAATGGCTTTTTCAAAATCACCTCCTGATTCAATTAATGCTTTCTTGCAATCCATCATTCCTGCACCTGTTTTTTGCCTCAGAGCAGCTACCTCTTGTGCTGTAATAACCATATATTTTATTTATTATATTCAGATGACTGACCTGCTGTAAAGCACCTATTCAGCCCTCACCCACGGCCATGGGTTATACCCCCAAAAAGAGACCTTATAGAATGAAGTTTATTATTTTTCTTCTTTCCCTAACTTCTCTTGAATGGGAGCAGCAGCTTGTACTGCTTTTGCTTGCTCCGGTTGCTCTTTAACGGGCAAAGGAGGTTGTACTAATTTTTCTTTCTTTGGTCGGTCTTTAACGGGAGTAGCTGCTTGTGCAACTTTAGCTACAGGTGTAATTTCTTTAGGTTTTGCCTTGGATGGAATGGTTTTCTTGATTACCACACCTTGCACCACTTTTATACCTCTTTTAGGAGCCATTTTGTTACCTTCATTACCAGCAGGGTCCTCCTCTTTCTTAGGGGCGGTTTCTGCCTTCTCCTTCTTATAGGCTGCAATACCTTCTTGAATGGAACCAGCTAGATATCGAACTATAATGTCAACTGAACGGAAGGCATCATCATTGCCAGGAATAGGAAAATCAACTATATCTGGGTTGGTGTTGGTATCAACAAGGGCAAAAACAGGAATACCTAATTTGCGTGCTTCTTCAACAGCAATATGCTCTTCTTTAATGTCAATTACCAATAGCGCAGAGGGCAGCCTAGTAACATTAGCCAATCCCTGTAATATTCTACTGAGTTTTTCTTGCTCTCGGGCAATAATCAACCTTTCTTTTTTAGCTAAGTTTTTATAAGCAGATGTCTGCATATTTTTTTCTATGGCTAACATACGCTTTAGCAGCTTGCGGGTATTGACAAAGTTAGTGAGTGTGCCACCAAGCCATCTTTCTGTAACATAGGGCATACCTAGGTCTTTGGCTGCCTGCTCTACAGAAGCTTTAACTTGCTTTTTGGTAGCTACAAACAAGATTTTTTTACCAGCTCGTGCCATCGCATTGAGCTGCAAGGCAGCTGCTTGCATACAGGTAATGGTTTTATTTAGATCAATGATGTGTATGCCATTTTGCTTCATGAAAATAAAGGGAGCCATCTTAGGATTCCATTTCCTAGTTAAGTGACCAAAATGGACGCCAGCATCAAGCAATTCTTTGAATTCTAATTTTATCATTATGGGTAATAACAAATATAACTATGAGAATAGGGCTAACGTTTGGTAAATTGGAATTTCTTTCTGGATTTTTTACGACCATACTTCTTACGTTCCACTACTCTAGCATCCCTAGTTAAGAAGCCTTCTTTTTTCAGTATGGGCCTATTGGTTTCTAAGTCTAATTTGCAAAGTGCCCTAGCAACACCCAAGCGAATGGCCTCAGCTTGTCCGCGCAACCCCCCACCAGTAACATTAACCTTGATATTGTACTGGGTTACCATATCTAATTTTTCTAGAGGCTGCTTAACAATTAAGCTAATTTCTTCTACTGGAAAATAATCTGAAAGTGGCTTATGATTAATTTGAATATTTCCTGTCCCTTTAACAAGATAAACCCTGGCTACGGCGGTCTTTCTTCGACCTACTGCATTAACTGTTTCCATCCGTTAATAAAATTAGTATTTTAGGGTTATTGGGGTTGGTTTTTGAGCTGCATAGGGATGGATAGCACCCTGGCAAACATGCAAATTGTGAAACAACCTTCTGCCCAACCTATTTTTAGGCAACATACCTTTTACAGCATGCTCTATAACACGCTTGGGATTAACTACCTGAACTTCTTGAGGAGTAGCCTGCTTTAACCCACCAGGATAACCTGAATAGGTAGTATAGATTTTTTTTACCCATTTATTACCTGATAAAGCTACTTTACCAGCATTTAAAATGATAACATGGTCTCCCCCATCTGTATGGGGCGTAAAATCGGGCTTATGCTTCCCACGGATGATGTAAGCAACCTGGCTAGCGAGCCTACCCAACGGCTGAGACGAAGCATCAACAACAACCCATTGTTTGTTAACACTCTGCTTGTTAGCATATTTTGTCTTATAACTAATATAATCCACGCTTTTTTAAATAAAAAGTTGAACCAACAAAAAAATTTGAGGACTGTACAAAAAACTAAAGGCTTCAAATGTATCTTTTTTTTGCAAAAAATGCAAACAAAATGAAACTGAAAAAACATACACTGCCTACTTAAAGTATTGAAGCGATAACCTATAGCAGCCAGGAATTACGTCCTTGTAGTCAAGTCATAGATGCATTAACGCACAATAACTTGTGTAAAGGAATCTAAAGATAAGTATTTTTGTGCTAATTTTCTAACCTCTATAGCGGTTATATTACGAACCTGATGGTAAAACGCAGTGTAGTAACTTTGGTCTAAACCATGAAGATAGGTTGTTTGAAACTTTTGCATAATAGCAAAAGGATCATTAATAGTAGTTAAAAAATGGCCCAGCAAGTAGTTTTTAACATTTGCTAAGGTCTGGTCTGAAACTAGCTCATGGTGTAACAGTTCTATTTCTTTATAAACCTCCTTAATGGTTTCCTTGGTTACTTCTTGGGCTACTTCTGTAGTAATAGCTAGGTAGCCAGCTTGTAGTAAAGCTACCATACTGGAATGAATGCCATAGGTATAGCCCTTATCTTCTCGAATATTACGCATAAGCCGAGAACCAAAATAACCACCTAAAAGGGTATTGACTACAACCATAGGTAAAAAATCTGCCTCTTTCTTAACCAATAACTTTTTGCCAATTACAATGGCAGACTGCAGATGTTGTCCATCTACCAACTCTATTTTTTCAGGCAGTGTACTAGGTAGTATTTGATCTATTAACAGATTTTTGGCAGTAGGTAAACCTGCTAGGGAGTCTTCAATCAATTGTAAGGCTGTTGGCGTAACTTGACCGCTCACAAAAGCAGCACAATTCGTAAAAAATAGTTGTTCGTAATGTTGTTGTAAATCTGCCCGTTGGATACCAACAACATCTTGTATAGTTAGCTGTTTACCATAAGGATGGGCCTCTGTAAATAGAGCCGTACAAAATCGCTTATACGCTACCCGATTATTTTTTTTATCGGCCATTTGAATAGCCTGCGCTTTGACGTTTTTGAGCAATTCAAGTGATTTTTCAGGAAAACTAGGAGTCAATAAGACCTCCAATAATAGGTCTAAGACAGGACTAAGATGCTTGGTAAGCGTGGAAAGCGAGATGGTACAAAAATCTTTCTGTACGCGCGTACTAATCGTTGCACCATAGTAATCTATAATATGCGCAATAGCTTGCGTATTTTTAGTTGTGGTACCCTCTAGTAGCATAGCAGCAGTAAAATAGGCTGCACCTGGATGCAATTCATAAGCGCTACCAGATTTAAAAATCAAATCTAACTCTATAATGGGTTGACTACCCATGTTTAAGCAATAAAGTGGCAGCTTATTCCCAAGTACCTGCCTTTCTGGCCATGGAAAATGGATGGGCTCTATCTCTTTAAATTTTGGAGGAATGGTTCTATCAAGCATAAATAATATGGATTTACCAGAAAGTAGATTTTTTGCAAGGCGTTACTGCTGCTAGTAATTCGCAAGGCAAGCCAGCGCTTAAATCTTCACGAGGCCGTTGTTATAGGTCGACAGTATAATTTTTCTGGGAGTGGTCTATCTAAAATAAAGAAAAAATAAGATTTATTGGATGAATAGCATCAAAAATTGAAAAAAATGAACGTACAAGGAATAAGAAAATTATACGAGCAACCTATTAAGAACTGGCTGAAAAGGTGATTGGTGCTCGACAAATATTGTACAAAGTTTTTTTATGTATAGCCGCAGTACAGTGCTGAATGGTATCGATAAATTTTGTTACATAAACCATCCAAAGGCTTTACTTTATAACTGATTATACAACACGATTAGCCAATTGCTCAACGTTTAACAAATTCCTCGATCTTAACTAGGGTTTCAGGGCTATCCAATGTACCTGTAATACCAAAATCGTCAGAAGAAATATGGGTAGTATTAGCAATAGTAACTGCATGGTAATTTGGGCTCTTTGCAAGAGTAGTGGTTCCAAGCTGACTATAAAGCGGAATAATAAAATCATGACTTTGGTCAACATTCTCTTTTCCAACAATCAATTTTGTAAATAGATTATCCAAGTATGGGGTAATCGGGGTAATCAATGAGATAAAAACCAACAATTCACTAGTTAGCTCATCTTTTGATTCAAGTGATTCAAGGATAAGTTTATTCAATAGCTTACTGAGAAAGCATACTCCGCCTATTCCTAGCATAGGAATATTTAATTTGAGAAGTCGAGCCCGAATATCAAGTAAAGCTGGGCTTCCTTCTACTAAGTCTTGTAGACCTGGTTGTTTAACCAACTGAAAGCTTAGACCAAATTTAGAAAATAACTCAATAAGGGAATCAGTTATGAAAGAGCAGAATGGTTTAACCTGCTCCTCTTGCATATCAGAAAAAATATGTTTTTCAACATATTGCGACAACATATTGCGACAATGAGTCTTTATCCTTGAATCTAAGCAGAGGAATACCTTCGAATGGTGTATTAATGCCAACAACTTTTACTTTATAACCTGCTTCTTGGAGTTTAGGTGCTAAAGCAGATACACGAAGTCCTCCTTGACTATGGCCAATGAGTATGATAGGACGCTGCTTAGCGTCAGGTATAGTAGAAATTTTTTCTAAGAATTCTTTATGACATTTTTCAACTTGTTTCTCTATAGAAAGAGAGGAGGTTGCTTCTTGTGTTACACTTGATGAAGGGATTACTTTCGAATCGGGAAATTTTTCAAGAAGTTTTTTTTGGAAAGAGTCAAAACGATCAGGAGTATCGTTCCACCCATGTGCTAGAAAAAAGATGGGTGGCTGACTTGTAACTACATTCGGATTAGGATTAGCCGTACTATCATCTTTTGATCTATTAAAGCTATTAGCACTAGTAAGGAGAGTGGTATCAGCACCGCCACTAGGATCACTACAGAGAGCAGCGTCAGTAGCATCAGTAGAGGGAGTAGAGCCAGTAGCGTTGGAGGCTACCTTAGGAGGACTATTCGGTGGGCTATTGTCCTTGCATTCACAACCAATAAACAACAAAGAAATAGATATGAAAAAGGGAATAGTAAGGTACAATAGCTTGGTTATCTTGTTATAGGAACTTTTTCTAGAGATGGGCTGAACGTGCATGATAAGTAACGGTTAGGTAATTTTTTTAACTATATGGCAATTAGACAAACTCTTAATAGTCGTAAATAATTGCAATTTTAAGCAAAAATAAAGTTATATGCAAAAATTATTGTATCTGTTCATGACACT
>NZ_JAACGD010000030.1 GCF_022810445.1 Candidatus Cardinium sp. cBcalN2
AAGAAAGTAACCAAAAAATCAAGCCCTGTGCAAAAAACTGCTATAAGCTGAGCTTTCTGATCGCAGCTTTTTACAAGTGGCGTTTTTATATATCATTGAATGTAGTAATCAATTAAATATATATCTTAAGTTGACGCCATTGGGTGAACGGAAACAAAGGTTCCGGAAAGCGCAACTATTTTACAAGGGGCGTTTTTGGGGTGTACTTGTGCCACACTAGTGAATGGATACAAAAAACTATATGCAATCCAGTTGCTTAGACGAATTGTGGCAAGGCCACGCACAAAAAGAAAAAACGTCTCTTGTAAAATAGTGGATAAAGAAGCCTTATTGTTGAATAGACTTGGCTGGATTCCCCAGTAACACATCACCACGTTTAACATTTCCTAAAACAACCGATCCTGCACCAATGCTAGCCCCTTTTTGAATCGTAACCCCCGGAATAATGCTAGCACCTATGCCAATAAAGACATCCTCTTCTACCGTTACATGCTCTCCAATAATACTACCCGCCCCTATCTCTACCCAATCATGAATATGCGTTTCTGCTTGAATAATGACCCCATTGTGTAAGATGGTGTGATTACCTACAGTTACATCTGAAGCCAAACAAACCTGTGCCCCTATGTAGTTGCCTTGACCTAGTTGAACCGTATCAGCTATAATAGCAGATGGATGAACCGCCGATATAGGAGTAGATTTTTGTTGCGCTAATAAAAAATTTAAACAGCTTTTTCGTTTTTGCATATGGCGATAGGCTATAAAAGCAGCACATTCTTGATTCAGTAACGCTAAAAACCTTGGATCATTGGTCGTCCCTAAAATAGGTATGTTATGCAGGGTAGTATCATGCCATCTTACTTCATCCTCTAAAATGCCATAAACGATTAAGTTGTTTTTCTCAAATATATCTAAGGCCCCTTTGGTAAGATCACACATACCAAAAACAATTACACTCTTGTGCATATAATTTTATTAAAGTTTAAGATTAATGGTTCTATTGTAGAAAAATAGTATACTTTTAGATTCATAATGATGTTCAAAGCATAAAATAGAGGAACCTAATATAAAAGAATTTGGGTTTTCAGTAAAAATCTATCTATTCAGCCCTATGGCAGGCAAAAAAAAGTAAGTGAATGGACACAAAGAAAAAAATGGATAAAAAACTTTTTTACTAAAATGGTGAACAACCAGTTAATTACTGGCTATTGCTGCAGCCATTACGCTCCGGAATTGATAGTAGAGAGCCAGTAGCAAAGCGCAGTTTTTTAACTTCCCTTCGCTTCTTGTTCTTCTAGCATATGTAATTCCTTACTCACATTACCGGTTGCTCGATACCAAATAATAGTAGTTAGCAACAAGAAACATAATAATATACCTGAAAGAGATTGAATGCTATTGGTCCGAAGTAATTCAAGTAATGCAATTTGAATCCAGGAAGATCCTGCTTTGCCCAAACGGGAACCTAATAGATCTACAGTAGCTTTTCCTTTAATTTTTGTTTCTATATCAAGTGGAATATAAGCCATTTGCGTCGTTTTATCAAAAAAAGCATATTTGATCGATTTGACTGCTATATTATGAATACCACCAAAAATTACCAGGTATAAAACTAATTTGGAACCAATCCAATTGGTCAAATAAGGCACGTTATTTTTACTATAACTCATTAAAAAGAAAAAAGCACCCATACATCCAATGATAGCTGGTGCAATGCGTGCAGTTGTTTGCCATCCAAATTTTCTTAGAATACCTCCACTAAAGAAAAGAGAGATGACCAAGGCAATAATACCTGTCCAAAAATTTAGTTCTGATATAAAACTTTGATAATCTACTGCTTTTGGAAAAGCTTCTTTGAGATAAGATTTCCAAGTGCCTTCTACAATGTTTATGGAGAGCCCGCAAGCAACCACCATAACGGCTATATTACGTATATAACGGGAAGCAGCCACATGCTTGAGGCTCCCCCAGAGGGATAGACGTAGTACCTGAGGGGCCTTTCGGTTGGTACTATTGAGATCTGGTTTTAGGATATGATTGGCCAACCAATAGGTAAATAAAATAGCTAGGCAGCAGTAAGCCACATAGGCTATTAAGGCTTGCACCGTGCAGACAAAGTCACCATGGCTATATTTTTTGGTATAAGCTAATACGAGTGGCCCTGTAATAATTAGTGCCACATCGCCTGCAGCAATTAAAATGGCATAGCATCGCTTGGCATCTTCCATCTTGCAAACATTATTCACAAAACTCCAATAGAGTAACATAAGAGCTACTTGGCCCCAAAGCTCTGCCACTACGAAAAATAGGACATGAATCCAATGGCGGAAAACAGCAATCCAATGCAAATACTTGCCACCTGTATAGCCATTTAACCAATCTGCCATCGCATAAGGGCTAACCTTTGTTGCATGGGGATACAATACAAAACCGTATAAAAGAATCAAACCTAAAAAAAAGAGAATGGTACTGTAAAAGAGGGTAGTCTGCTTTAAGCAATTGTTTAGTTTGGTATACAGTAGCACTACTGCTATCGAAATCGGAAAGATGATCGAACCTTTTATGATGGGAATAACCTCAGCAGCTGAGTGGTTAGCTGTGACCAGCACAGTATCCTTGAGTGCCGTTAAAATACAGTAAACAAAAGAAATGAGAAATTTTAAAAGCAGCAGCAGAAAGATTTTTTGTTTTTCCCCTTTTTTTATCGGAAAAATAATTTGTAACCATTTTTTAAACCACGATAAAGATGTAAAATGGGACATAGTGGTTTGGTAAATAAAAAGGTTGCTTTCGCGGTGCAATTTAGTAAAAATTTATAAATTTTCCATATCTTTTCCCTTAAAACTAGTAGTTGTAGTAACAATTTATTTTTTTTTCATAGCTTTATTCTCCTGGTAGCTAGTTTTATCTAGCCAAGCTTGGTAAATAATTTAACTTATAAATCTTCCCTTTTTTATGCGTATTATTTCAGCACTACTATTATTTATCTTTTGCCTCCCGGTCTCTGTTGGGGCTGTGCAAAGCCCCTCATCCATGGCTACACAGTTAGCTGATTGCTACTTAAAATCATTTACTGAAGGGGCAGCCGCTTTGCCCAAGAAAGATCAAGCCAAAAAAACAAAACCATCGGACATCAATATTACCGACACGCATCTTTCACCGAGAACAGAACGGGCTGTAGTATTCAATCAAATCTTTGCTAAAAGTAATTTTTACAACGATTATTATAAACAAGCTAGTAGCCTATTGAACCCATATGCTTGGAACGATTTGCATCTTTTTTGTGGCACGACTACTACGCCAGCTTATCATTTTTTCTCCAGGATTAATAAAGCCATTACTGTTTTAGGAGAAGCAGCGCTTGCTTCACTGCTGGCTGCACCGGTTGCTAGCATGGAGTCGCTTAGCAGACGCCAGCGATACATAGATTTTTTCTGCCAGAATAAGGAACTAGCTAGTGATATAAAAACTCAGATACAAAATTATAAATCATCTGAAAAAAACATGCTCTCTTTTTGGACTGAAACAGATCCGCTCTATGGTGAAGCATATAATAAATATTTGACTGGTCTATTTTATACCAAGTCTCCTACTTCCAATAAATTGGCTAGTTCGTTACAAACCAGAAAAATACTTTTGCGAGATATTTGGAATATTTACTCTAATTACGTGTGGTATCCTTTAGTTATTGGTATTCCTAGCACAGAAATAATGACTCCGCTGCTAAATATAACACGTAAACAATGCTATAAGTATTTTTTCCCTCTGTTTGTACCAATATATAATTTTATCCGTATGAGAGATATGGCAGACGGGTTAGTACAAAGCAACAATCTAAATAAAGAGGCTATTAATGAAAATTTTAAGAATCAGTCAATGGCCTTAAAAAGCATTTACTACATATATTCCGGTTGGATAACTATACACTCTCTCTATCAATACTACATGGGATATAGTAACTATAAAGAGTATGCAGGTGTTTTGAGGCATCTTGCCTTGCGTATGGCCGACGTCCAAACCTTTTTGGTAACAGCTCAAAAAGTCAATGAATTGGTTCAGAAAAATAGTGATTTAGAAGCCTTATATGGCCCACAACTTAAGCCGATAAGGGACCTCTTAGCACGTTCAAAAGAATCTTCTGAGGTGGGTAATTTGTTGCGTTATCTACAGGAACTACCGCTGCGTTCTTGGTCGTATCTTTGGAATCATGCTGGGAAGCTATTGGCTAGCTACAAACTTTTTGTAGAACATAAAGCTAGTTTCCATGATGCTATGTATGCCTTAGGGGAGCTAGATGCCTTTTTATCTATAGCCACGCTTATGCAAGAAACCGCTGCTATGAATGGGCCACATGGCTATACCTTTACCAAGTTTTTGTCACCTAAAACCTATACCAAGCCCCGGCTGGCTATTGCTGGTATGTGGAACCCGATGTTAAACCCCAGTGAAGCTGTTGGTAATGATGTAATGATGGGTCAAGCTACTCAAACACAAACGATTGTTTTAACCGGTCCGAATGCAGGGGGTAAGTCTACCTTTTTAACGGGTGTGGCCACAACTGTTTTGTTAAGTCAAACTTTTGGTATAGCACCTGCTAAGTCCTGTGAAATGACACTTTTTAGCAAAATCAATACCTACATCGATATTACCGATGATATTGCAGCTGGTAAGTCACTCTTTGTGGCAGAAGTAGATCGATTTCACTCTCATTTGAGGATATTAAAAAGATTAAAAGAAAGTGAGTTTAGTTTTTCCATTTTTGATGAACCTTTTAATGGCACCAATCCAGTGGAAGGCGGGGCAGCAGAGTACTCTGTCTTAAACTATATTGCCCAATATAGGAACGCCCTAAACATTGTGGCTACCCACTATCCAATTGTTATGCTTTTGGAAGAAAGGGAACCAAAAAAAGGCTTTAAAAACTATAAAGTTTATATCAAGTCTGTAGGCAAAGATGGTAAAATTCACTACACCTATAAAGTAGTCCCTGGTGCTTCTAATCAAACGATTGCCATAGATATATTGGCAGAACAGGGGTATGCAACTGAAATGTTGGAACAAGCTAGAGATATTATCAGTCACCCAGAAGCGTATAATAAAAACTTTTCAAATAGTGCAGCAGATCCAAAACGACCTAAGAAAAACGCTCGTAAATAATTCCCCTACTTGTTATGCAGTATATTGTTCCAGGTTATGTCATTTTGACATAGCCTGGAACAGATTAGTTCATTTGGCATGGACTTTGTAGCACCCCTATATGTAATAGCGCTAAATAAATGGCTCTATCAGTAAAGGAAACAATCAAATACAAATAAAATAGAAATTAGCAATGGGAAAAATAATTGGAATCGATTTAGGAACCACCAACTCCTGTGTTGCCGTTATGGAGGGTAACGAGCCAGTAGTGATTCCTAATAACGAAGGTAAAAGAACTACACCATCTGTAGTTGCTTTTTTAAATGGTGGAAAGGGGGAGCGAAAAGTAGGCGATCCTGCTAAGCGCCAAGCCATTATAAATCCGCATAATACCATAAGCTCTATTAAGCGTTTTATGGGTAAAGGCTATAATAGTGTCGCTAATGAGCTTAACGAAGTTGCCTATCAGGTAGAAAGTGGTGCCAACAATACCGTCCGTGTACGGATTGGTGATCGCCTCTATACACCTCAAGAGATTTCTGCTATTATTCTGCAAAAGATGAAAAGTGCTGCAGAGGATTACCTAGGTACTACCGTTACAGAGGCCGTTATTACCGTTCCTGCTTATTTTAATGATGCAGAACGACAAGCCACTAAAGAGGCGGGCGAAATCGCTGGCTTAGCTGTAAAACGCATTATTAATGAGCCAACTGCTGCGGCTTTAGCCTATGGTCTAGACAAAAAAAATAAGGATATCACCATCGCTGTCTTTGACCTTGGAGGTGGTACCTTTGACATTTCTATTTTAGAGCTTGGTGATGGGGTTTTTGAAGTTAAATCTACCAATGGAGATATCCACTTAGGTGGGGATGATTTTGACCAAAAAATAACAGATTGGCTTGCAGATAGTTTTCAAAAAGAACAAGGCGTTGATTTAAGAAAAGATCCAACTGCACTACAACGCCTGAGAGAGGCTGCTGAAAAAGCTAAAATTGAGCTTTCTAGTGCAACCACTACGGAGATTAATCTTCCCTATATTACTGCCGTTGATGGAGTCCCTAAACACCTCGTACAACAACTATCTAGGGCACAGTTTGAAAAATTAGTAGATGACTTAGTAAAACGTACCCTAACACCTTGTCAGCAAGCTTTAAAAGATGCTTTTGGTGATACATCTGATCCACAGAGTAAAATTCATGAAGTTATTTTAGTAGGTGGGTCTACCCGCATACCAAAGATTCAAGAAGAAGTAGAGCGCTTTTTTGGTAAAAAACCTTCCAAAGGGGTCAATCCTGATGAAGTAGTAGCCGTAGGAGCCGCTATCCAAGGGGGTGTACTAACCGGAGAAGTAAAAGATGTTTTATTGCTTGACGTTATTCCATTATCGTTAGGTATTGAAACATTAGGAGGGGTTTTTACCAAGTTAATTGAGGCTAATACTACTATTCCAACAAGAAAATCAGAAGTTTTTTCAACAGCTTCAGACAACCAATCTTCTGTTATCGTCCATGTGCTACAAGGCAATAGACCCATGGCCAAACATAATCGTACGATTGGTCAGTTTCATTTATCTGATATACCACCTGCTCCAAAAGGCGTTCCACAAATAGAAGTTGCTTTTGATGTAGATGCCAATGGTATATTGCATGTTTCTGCAAAAGATAGAGGTACTGGTAAAGAACAAAAGATTCGAATCGAAGCCTCATCTGGCTTAACCGAAGATGAAATCAAGCGCATGAGAGAGGAAGCAGAAGTTAATGCAGCTGCAGATAAAGCAGAAAAGGAGCAAATCGATAAAATTAATCAAGCCGACTCCTTTATATTTGAGGTAGAAAAACAACTCAAAGAGCTAGGTGATAAAATCAATGAAGAAGATAGAAAAAATATAGAACCCGCTTTGGCAGATTTGAAAAAAGCACATGTAGAAAAAGATATTCCGGCTATTGATGCTGGATTAGAGGCTCTAAACAAAGTTTGGAGTGAAGTCATGGCTAAGGTCTACCAAAAATCGCAGGCTACCGAACAAGGCGCTACTGCGACTGCAGGACAAGAAGGTGCTACAGACGGTAATAGTAATGTAACAGATGCTGAATTTGAAGAAGTAAAATAAATATGCTTTATATTTTTCTCCTGTTAGGAGCGACTTTCTAATGCCTTTTTAGGGAGTCGCTTTTGTATATTTAAACCTAGAAACAATCAACATTCGTGCTTCCAATTCCCTGTATGATTTGTTTATTCTCCTCAATTTTACTAAATTCAAGTACCCTGGGTGTGCGTATCCTGTCATTATATATTCTTTATGCTTAAAACCAAGTATTATTATAACCCCGCTACTTGTAGCTATGAGCGTGCACATACATCTACATTGGTGCTTATCTTACGCAGTTGTCTATTTATATTTTTTTCGGTAGGGCTAGCGGTTGTTATAGTGAGGTATTATCAAGGTCATTTTATTTCACCGAGAGAGGAAGAACTATTACGTAATAAGCAAGAGCTTGAGACTTATTACTATGATGTCCAAAAAAAAATAGAAAATAGTACGGCACTCTTAGCTACCTTGCAACAACAGGATGATGATTTATATAGAGTATTGTTAAATGCACCTCCCCTTTCTGCTACAGAGCGTAATGCGGGCATTGGAGGTGTAAATAAATATGCCCATTTAGGGAAAGGTACCTTAATTGTTGAAACTTTGTCTAAAGTAGATCAACTCATTAGTCAGTTGAAAATTCAAAAGAAATCTTACGATCAAATATGGAGTCTGGCAAAAAGACATAGGGGCAGATTGCGATCTATGCCTACCTTACCACCCGTTGCTAAGGAACACTTGAAAAGAATATCTGGCCATTTTGGTATGCGCCCCCACCCAATCTTTAAAATACTCAGGATGCACGAAGGTGTTGATTTTGCAGCTCCTATCCGTACACCCATCTATGCTGCTGCAGATGGGTATGTTAAATGGATTCAAGAACATAAAAGAGGGTATGGTAATCACGTGCTTATTGAGCATGGTAATGGCTTTCAAACCCATTATGCTCATATGCATACCATCATGATTAAACAAGGGCAGCGCATAACTAGGGGGCAGCAGATTGGTACAGTTGGCAATTCTGGCGATGCAACTGGCCCTCACCTTCACTATGAGGTCTATTGCAATGGACGTCGTGTAAATCCAGTTCAATATTTTGTAGGAGAGCTTACTGCTGCTGAATATGAAGCAATTCGTAAGCAAGCAGCTCATCCAACACAAGCCCTTTGTTCAAACTTTTAGGCTGGCTTAGTCATAAAAAGCTTTGTACTTACTTTTTTCTGGATAAATGGAAAAAAAGTATTTTACCATCCAAGAGGTAGCCCGTCATTTTGGTGTAGCTCCTTCTTTAATACGTTTTTGGGAAAAAGCTTTTAGTGGTATTCTTCAACCAACTAAAAACAGCAAAGGAGCTAGAAGGTATCAAGAAAAAGATATCGCTCAATTGCGGTATATCTATACGCTTGTTAAAGAAAAAGGATATAATTTAGCAGGTGCACGCAAAGTAATCCAGAAACATAGTATTGCGCCGACCATTACCCCAGCAGAGGTCGTTGAACGATTGCATGGCTTACGTGATTTTTTAATTGCTTTAAAGAAAGATTCTATATGATTGCCCCGATCACTTCAGCAGAAAAGCACTATCGGTTGGCACTCTTATTGGTACCAGGTATAGGCTGTGCTCGGTTAAAAAAATTATTGGCCTATTTCGGCAGCGCGCAAGCAGTATTTACCGCCGCACATCAAGGCAATCGTTTGCTTCCCTATAAAATAGCCCAAGCTATCGCCTCAGGCAGTAACCTGGACCAGGCAGAAAAAATGCTAGAATTGCATCAAGCAGCCGGCATTCAGTTGCTAACAACAGGGGAAGAGGATTATCCCAAACGATTGTTAGACTTACCAGATAGGCCTTCTATTCTTTATTATAAAGGGCAAACCCTATTGAATCAACAGCGAGTAGTAGCCATTGTGGGAACGAGACAATTAACATCTTATGGCCAAGCATCCATTACCAAATTCTTAGAACAACTACTCCCCTATCAGCCGCTTGTGGTGAGTGGACTAGCCTATGGAGCAGATATATGGGCCCATAAACAAGCACTAGAGATGGGGCTCGCTACAGTAGCCGTTTTGCCAACCAGCGTGAATGAAATCTACCCTACTGCACACAAAAAAATAGCGATGGAAATGTGCAGCTCTAGAGGAGGTTTAATCGCAGAATACCCCATAGGCAGTGGACTAGGTGCCCATACTTTTGTGGCACGCAATAGAATTTTAGCTGGCCTAGCAGATGTAACCATAGTGATTGAGGCCAAAGAAAAAAGTGGTGCATTGATCACTGCCTATTATGCCAATAATTACCACCGGGAGGTGTTTGCATTACCAGGTAGTATCTATTCAGATACTTCTGCAGGATGCCATCGATTGATCAAACGCAATCAAGCCCACCTGCTGACCCATATCAGTGACTTAGCCTATATCATGAACTGGGAAGTGCATGCTCCATCCCAATCGAATATTTATCCTAACTATCCACTTACAAGCTCAGAACAGATAATTTTAAAACAGTTTGAGCAGTCAGTCGAACCAATAGCTATTGATAACCTAATCGATGCTACCGCTTTGCCAACCGGAGAAGTACAAGCGGCTTTATTATCGCTTGAATTACAAGGGTTATTGCGTGCATTACCCGGTAAGCGTTTTATAGTAGCACCTATATATAAACGTCAGGTGGGGGTTAATATAGTAGACTGATTTATTAAAACAAATTTTTATTAAGCTTGTTTCCTACTTTTTGGTCAAGCAAAGGTATCTATGCATCATTTTGTCAAGACCACGCATAAAAAGAAAAAAACTCCTTGTAAAATGTTGCGATCAGCAATCACCCATTAGAAGTGATTAGAAAAAACAGCTTGTTTGAACCCAAGCAGCGGGTAACTTCTGTTTTTACAGCTCTAATACGTGATTGCCACAACTTTTTACAGCGGGTTTGATTTTTTGTCCACTTTCTTATCAAGAAAAGTAAGATAAAAATTC
>NZ_JAACGD010000031.1 GCF_022810445.1 Candidatus Cardinium sp. cBcalN2
AAATATCAACTACTACAGCTTATAGAAGCTTCTGTATATCGGATCTTGCTAACCCAGTAAGGAAGGTAATATCTTCTAGCCTATACCCATTTTTAACCATAGATTGAGCTATTTCTAATTTCCCTTCTAATTTCCCTTCTAATTTCCCTTCTAATTTCCCTTCTAATTTCCCTTCTAGTTTTCCTTCATTTCTAGCTTTTTCTATAGTATTAGCTTCTATTCTGAGCCATTTTAAGTGATCTTCGTAAGCCATTCTTTCCTGATCGGTAAAGTTCATGGTGTCTAATAGATGTAAGGCTTTCTTAAGCTTCTCATTAGCTAATGGTTCGGGTAAGTTGTCTTTGTTGAGTAAGTCATTTCTAGTCAGAAATGCGGTCCAAATATCCAGAGCGTTTTTTATTTTCTGCAATAAACTGGTTAAGTCTTCATTAGGGTCCTTACTGAACTTACTAAGTTCTATGGTATGCAATTCTAGATCCGTAAAGTAAGGCAAGCCACTCTCTTTTTCAGTGATATGGAATACGTTATGATACTTTTTGCTATCTGTTATGGAAATAAAATTAAGAATATGAATACCTATGGCCTTATTGAGCGTAGCATAATTTTGTGAGACTTTTAGCTGCTCTGTATATAACTTAGCCCAGTAGTATAGCGCTCTTTTATCATAATCTGACTCATCAGTGATTTGGATTTCTATATTAAACCTTTTTCCTGTTTGGCCCACTGCTTTGATATCTAGTATGGAGAGTTTATCGTTGCTAAAGCTTTTTGGGTTATAGGGGTTTAGTATGGTAACCTCTACCACTTGATCTTCTGGTGCTACAGTCGCATTGATTAAGTCGATCAGTAGATCTTTATTTTCTTCTACACCAAATATTTTTTTGAAGGCAATATCTACTTTTGGGGTAATTTTTTCCATGTTTTATTTCATTATGCAGTCTAACATATAAGGCATCCTATACTAGGCAAGATAGATAGTTTTTTTAAAATTTACTTGGTTTTACTTAGTTTTTCTAGTTGTTTGACCAGATCAACTGGCAAGCTGTATAATCCGTAGCGGTTGTCACACCTGGTTTATCTTATTCAGCTCACACCCACGGATGTGGGTTATGCCCTGCAACTGTTTTTCTTTTCATCTGTACACTGTGTTTTCTAATCGCCGCTTTTTCCAAGGGCGCGTTTTGCTTAGCTATCTTTACCATATTTTTCCCATTCGTCCCTAAGCAACTGCATGATTTACTACTCGTTTGAACCAATAGAAAAAGCATGACTTATTTCAGTTTCTTTATCCTTCCTATTATTTTAAAAGATACCATTTTGATTATTACCAAAAGCTTGACCACGTCCGAACAGCTGTGACTTTGAAGGATGGGATTGTTCTTTATCTAAAAGCTATAAGGGATAGTGCCAGAGATGCATACATAAGAGCCAAAGATATAGAATCATTGGAAATGAGGTTACAAAAAATGATTCAGCAGGATGTAACCTTTTTAAAAATAAGGGAAACAACCACCATGGCTTTGCATTTTTTATTTATGCAACCATTACTACTATTGTTGAAGTTAGCCAAGCAACCGGTAAAGCATATCATACAATCCGTAATCTATTTAAAGCATTTCAAGAGCTAGGTCTGGTCGTTGAACAAACGTTTTATAGACGCAATAAAGTCTATCGCTTTCAACCCTATCTAACACTTTTAGAAAAAGAATACAGCGAATCGGGTCCATCCTGACCATAAACGAGTTTGGCAAGCAGTCTATTGTAGATATCTTTCAATACTACTATATTGGGTTTTTTACCCAAGGCTTGGTTTTTTGTTTACCATTTTCGTGCACAAATACATCTAGCTATATGTTCCATTATTCTACTCTATACCATTCATGCCTGGTCACTTGTTAGACTTAGATACACTAAGCCCAAAAGATTTTATTATCATAAGGGGTGCTAAAATGCATAACCTTAAAAATGTAAGCGTAGCCATTCCACGCAACCAACTGGTAGTCGTTACGGGGTTATCCGGTTCTGGCAAATCCTCTTTGATTTTGGATACCCTTTTTGTAGAAGCCCAGCGGATGTATATAGAGAGTGTGAGTGCCTATGCACGGCAGTTTCTAGGCAAACTAGAAAAACCCTTGGTGGATACCATTCAAGGCCTCTCTCCCGCTATTGCCATTCGCCAACAGGTCTCTAATCATAACCCGCGTTCTACCGTAGGTACCCTGACAGAGCTTTGTGACTATCTAGCTTTACTTTATGCCCGTATTGGTACAACTTACTCGCCCATTAGTGGCCAAAAGGTAGAAAAAGATAGCGTTTCTGATGTAGTCGATTACATTCAACAGCAAGCAGATGGCACGAAGGTATGGATCCTCTATCCTATGGTAGTGGCCGATCAAGCAGCCTTAACGCAAAAGTTAAAGGTCGAACAGGGCAAAGGGTTTACCAGAGTCATGCAGGATAATCAACTTTTTGATATAGACGAACTATTGACCAGTAGTCAAGTCTTATCATTAGACCAGCCTATCTACGGGTTAGTAGACCGAGTCATCGTTAAAAAAGAGGACCAAGACAACCAATATAGAATAGCCGACTCTGTTCAAGTAGCCTTTTTTGAAGGGATGGGCCATGCAGTAGTCGTGTTAGTTGGGTTGGAGCAAAAATCTTTTTCAGATCGATTTGAACGAGATGGCATGGCTTTTGCGCTACCTACTCTTGCTTTTTTTAGTTTTAATACCCCTCATGGTGCCTGTAAGGTCTGTTCTGGTCTAGGCCAATTGATTCGTATAGACCCCAAGAAAGTTATACCCAACCCAGTTCTTTCTCTTGTAGAAGGGGCTATAGCTCCCTGGAATGGGCCCACTATGTCTAAATGGTTAGCCCCCCTTTTGGCCAACCATACTACCTTAGATTTTCCAATTCACACCCCCTATAACAGCTTGACGCCAGATCAGCAACACTTTTTATGGAAAGGGAATTCAGATTTTATAGGTATTGATCGATTCTTTGATTTTTGTGTCACCCAAACTGATAAAATACAATATCGGGTTTTGCTATCCCGTTACCGCAGTAAAACGATATGTGCCGATTGTAAAGGCAGTCGCCTGCGCGCAGATGCTCATTATGTTAAAATCGCTGATTATTCCCTAATCGATCTATTGTTGATGCCCATCCATGACTTGATACCCTTTTTTGAGCAGCTGTCCCTTACAGCGCGTCAGGCAACTATTGCCCAAAGAATTCTAGTAGAAGTTAAAAACAGACTCCGTTATTTAGCTCAGGTGGGCTTAGACTATTTAACCCTTGGCAGGTCTATGTCTACTCTATCTGGTGGAGAGCATCAACGAATTAAATTAGCCACTGCATTAGGAAGTCCCCTTTTTGGCACCATTTATATCTTGGATGAACCCACTATTGGGCTGCATCCTCGTGATACCGATCAGTTGGTAGCGTTGCTAGTAGATTTAAAAAACCAAGGTAATACCGTTATTGTAGTAGAGCACGAAGCCTTGGTCATGCGTGCGGCTGATGCACTTATTGAGATAGGCCCTGAAGCAGGCACTGGTGGTGGTAGGTTGGTTTTTCAGGGAACCTTTCAAGCATTGCTCCAAGCCAACACCCATACCGCACGCTACCTCAATGGTAGCGCTGCGGTTCCCCTGCCTAGTTATAAACGTCCTTGGCGTTATGGTCTACATATTCACAGGGCCACCCTCCATAACCTGCAGGACGTGAGTGTAACCATCCCCCTGCATATCTTAACCGTTGTTACAGGTGTAAGTGGATCAGGCAAGTCTACGTTGATCAAAGAAATCCTCTATCCTGCTTTGGTGCAACACCTTACCAAACCTTCGGCTATTTTGGGACTACCCGCTCTGCCATCCGGTCTATTGAGTGGTGATATAGCGCGTATTCAAGCCGTAGAATTGGTCCATCAAAATCCATTAGGAAAATCTTCTCGGTCTAATCCTGCCACCTATTTAGCCATCTATGATGCCATTCGAGACCTTTTTGCCCAGACTGATCTGGCCCGTTCTCGCGATTACCAGTCGGGTCACTTTTCTTTTAACTCAGAAAAGGGGCAATGTCCTGCTTGTCGAGGAGAAGGCCAGCAAAAGATAGAGATGCAATTTATGGCAGATATCTACCTATTATGTGAACACTGCAAGGGAAGTCGCTTTAAGCCTGAAATAACCGATGTAACCTATGCTGGAAAAAACATAGCCCAAGTACTCAGTATGACCGTAGAGGAAGCATTACGTTTTTTTGCTACCCATGCTGCCATTTGCCATAAGTTACAAGTTTTACAAAAAGTAGGTTTAGGATATATACAATTAGGCCAATCCTCTAGTTCCTTAAGTGGCGGGGAGGGGCAGCGGCTTAAGTTGGCCTATTATTTAGAAAAAGAGTTAACGGATCAACCCATCCTGTTTATATTTGATGAGCCCACTACTGGGCTCCATATGCATGACGTAGCGCAATTATTAAACGCCATGCATGCCCTGATTGATCAAGGGCATACTGTTCTGGTCATTGAGCACCATATTGATGTGATTAAGTGTGCAGATTGGGTCATTGATTTAGGCCCCGATGGCGGTAAACAGGGCGGTAAAATAGTATTTGCCGGTAGCCCAGAAGCCTTGATAAAAGAGCCTAAAAACCATACAGCCTATTATTTAAAGGAAAAAATGTAGGAATTAGTTGCATCTTATTTTTTTTTATACTATCATTGTAGCAAATTTACTTAAGCGGGTTTTTCTACCAAGCTGTTCATACAGTATGATCATAAATAAATTAGTAAGTTTAGCTTGCATAGTCTTATGCTATGTCTTATTTTTGCCTAAAAGCCCGTAGTAGTACTGTTGAGTAAAAAATTTTTAAGCAAAATAGTTAACTTTAGTCAAGTAGTTATAATTTAAGTAGTTAATAATCAATAAATTCAATCAAAATGGTTTATAAAGAAATTAAAAATAAAATTCCTTCCTTGTCCAGCTTATTACTGGCAGGGTCATTGTTTGGTGGTAGTGGTTGCAAAAACTGTGACCGCGACAAAACCCAACCTGATGCTACAGAACAAAAAGACCAGCCAGCAGCACCAGCCGAGGTACAGCCTGCTGTTAATGATGATAGTGCAGGGCAATCAGGTAATAATTCCATTCAAAGGTTGAGTGCACATCTTTCAGAAGCAATTAAAAGGTTTAAAGAAATTTTTATTACAGTTTCTGATTTGGATTACTTAAATATCAGTCGTCAGTATAAGGAAATGAACTTAAATGATATAAAAGATAAAGAAGGTCTCCAAAAAGCACTTAAAGAGGTGGTCCAAGTTATTATTGAGGACAAAAACCCTGTTGTTCCTATCCCTAATAATGTCAGACCGCGCTTGTTTGGTTTAAGTTTTGTTCCTACCCTGGCGCATTTTAAAAAATATCCTTATGCATCAGCTTCGGCTATCCAACGCATTATTAAATTCTTTAACAAGCTTTTTACTATTAAAGAAGAATATTTCAAAAATATTGCAGATCGTCTGCCAGAGTCTGCATCAGATAATTTGATACAGAAGTTGGATGAATTGAGAAAAGAGGCAGAAGAAACTCTTCAACCTGACTATAGATCTGTAGATAACGCAAAGGGCCATTACAGGATAATTACTGGGCCTAGCTTAGCTAGATTTTTCAACGGTAAAAGTAGGGGAGGAAAAGATTACAGAGAAGTTAAAGTTGTCTTTGGGGCGAAAGTTAAGAATATTTGGTTAAAATTTAAACAAGCCAACCAAGGGATTCCTCAATATTCA
>NZ_JAACGD010000032.1 GCF_022810445.1 Candidatus Cardinium sp. cBcalN2
ACTGTTAAAAAATGAATTTTTTAAAGCTATTTTTTGTTTGATCAAAAAGTAGCCAAAAAATCAAGCCAAGAAAAAAGTAAGATAAAAAAAGCTTATAATCAAATAAAAATAATTAAAAATTCCTTAAGCTGACGCCATTGTCTGAACAGATGAACAAGATCTGAGTAAAAGCTCCTAAAAACAAGGCTTATAGCTAAAAAAATAAAACTTCTCTCTTTCAGAGGCTTTCAAGCTGCTTGGCTATTTCAAGGCTTAACCATTCTTTTAAGTTGTATCGTTTACGATTAAACTTTTTAAACGAGTAGGCGACAGTTTTGTCTCTTCATTTGCATGGGTGCCCTGAACAAACATATATTCCCTGGTCATCTGTGTTATCATAGGACTTTTTTTTTCTATCATACAAATGATAACATGCAATTTTAGGAGGGAGTAATAGTACGATATTAAAGTTCCCTTTGAAAGGTAGTTTTTTTTTAAAGATAAAGACGCTGCCCCATGGAAACTTACACTTAAAGAGATCATTTTGTTTTTCTTTTTTGAAAAAATCTCCCAATGTGGCTTTAAGATTGTCTTCTAGCTCTTCGGAATCTAGTTCTTCAATAGATTGATCAAGTAAGCAGGCTGCATCGCTTGTTGTATTATTGATTTTAGTTTCTGTGTCTAGATTATAGATCATAAACCCATACAGATGGTACGTTTTACTAAAACTACATTCCGATGCACCAAGAAAAGCTTCCTCAATGATTTTACGTGATTTAGCTGTCCAAGTGACACCAGGCCAAAGTAAAAGGGATTGCTTGCATTTATAAAAGAATGCTTTTATTTTATTGCAGTCATGTTTGAGAGATAAATCTACTAGTTTAACAGTGGTTTTTAATACATGAGAATCAGATGTTGAGCTAGATTCCTTTAGCTGTTTTTTTGCACTACCAGCTTGATATGTTTGATATTGGCTACATCCTACTACAAGAAACATACAAGCTACAATCAGTGATAAGCGTAGGGTAATTTTTTGATAAGTCATAGCTAAAAAAACATTAAGTTACCAAGCACTTATGGTTGAAGGATGTTCTTTGACAGTTAAGTGCTTAAAAGGAATATAATATTTTTTTTGATTTATGAAATGGTTCGTTACAATGTTTTTTTAAGGATTTTTAAACCTACACTGGTATAACTTACTTTTTGCTACTGGTGTATTAGGCGGTCTACCGCTTTGGTATCATATGTTTACCAAAGCGGGTAAACCAAGAGAAGAAGCTGACCGCGTTAAAGACTATATTGTACTGAGCGTATCAGAAGAAAGCGACTAGAAACCATCCCTTATCACCTATTGCTAAGCGGCTTAATAAATTGATAGCTAAGACGCGTTACAAAGTAGAACGCGTATTTGGAAGTATTAAAAGCTGGTTCCAAAGTGCTGGAGCCCGTTATGTAGGCCTTGATAACGTATTTGTTCCTGACACTGTTAAAAAATAAATTTTATAAAGCTATTTTTTGCTTGATAAAAAAGTAGCCAAAAAATCAAGCCAAGAAAAAAGTAAGATAAAAAAAGCTTATAATCAAATAAAAA
>NZ_JAACGD010000033.1 GCF_022810445.1 Candidatus Cardinium sp. cBcalN2
AGCCCGCGCAGCGGGCGATTTCTGTTTTTCCTGCTGTAAACTGAGCTTTCAGCAGTTTTTCGCACAGGGCTTGATTTTTTGGTTACTTTCTTATCAAGAAAAAAGTAAGAGGAAAATACTTATAATCAAATAAAAAAAATAAAAATTCCTTAAGTTGACGCCATTGTAAGAACACTTACGTAAAGGACATGGTAACAAGAAGCCAAAATTAAATAACATAAATAGGCGACTAGATCTGCTACCACCAGTACCTACACCTTGGCTACAGCGCTCACAAGAGAGGCAACAAGGTACTCAACAGTGGCTCAGCAAAGCATTGAAAAGTTGGCCTTCTTGGAATGGGTGATACAGCAGTATCTTGTTTATGACAATGGTAAAAAATCAATTTTTACTATTACTTTTTTCTTGATAAAAATTTTTCTTAAATTGTGATTGCAGTCTTATTTCAGCAAATTATACTATTTAATATATGAAAAAAGAAATTCATCCGGAATATAGATCCGTTGTTTTTTTGGATACTTCTAGTGGTGCTAAGTTTATGACCCGCTCTACCATACGTACATCAGAAACCATTGAGTGGGAAGACAAAAAAACATATCCTTTGTTCAAGGTAGAAGTTAGCTATGTTTCTCATCCTTTTTATACAGGTAAGAAAATTTTCGTAGATACAGCAGGTAGAATTGAACGTTTCAACCAAAAATATAAAAAGAAAAAAGAGGTTGTCTGATTGTAATGCAATTTGCTAAAATACTGGAGCACGATGCTTTTAAAAGCATGTTAATAAAAATGGCTGCTACAGGTCAAGTACCGCATGCACAACTTTTTGTAGGTCCTGTTGGTTCTGCTAATCTTGCTTTAGCGTTAGCTTTTGCCACTTACTTAAATTGCAATGCTCGTACAGAAACTGATGCTTGCGGCAGCTGTTCTTCTTGTGCTACTATGTTGGCATTGACTCATCCAGATTTACTACTGGTCTTTCCTAGAAAAGCTACTACTGCTGCCTCAGAAACGCACTCAGATAATCCCTATTTAGAAATATTTCGCAACTGTCTAAAAGAAAATCCTTTTTTAACCCTACAAGAGTGGGCTGTTGCCATGTATTATGATGGTAAGCAGTGCCAAGTTAGTAGAAAAGAGGCTAATAAAATTATTCAACAGCTTAGCTTAAAACCTTTTATTGGGCCATATAAAATTGTCCTTATATGGTTGCCAGAATATCTCCATCATACTGCCGCTAATGCCCTATTGAAAACTTTAGAAGAGCCACCTGCTAATAGTGTTTTTTTATTAGTTGGTTCAAATAGTGAAAAAATATTACCAACCATTCGATCTCGCACGCAACAGCATACCATTCCACCTTTTTCAGAAGAAGCTATTGAAAAACTGTTGCGCTATAGATATAACGATTTAGATGGACATCGATATAAAGAAATAGCCTTTTTAGCTGAAGGGAATCTATCTAAAGCGTTTCAATTAGTTGAGCAAAGTGTTGAGGATAACTTTGAACGTTTTAGCGATTGGATGCGTAGTTGCTATAGGAGTGATTTTATCAAGTTAATGACCCAATCTGAAGCATTTTACAAATTACCAGCTGATGCACAAAAAAGTTTTTTTAGTTACGCGCTACAACTGATCCGAGCTACGTTACTGGACAAATTGGATTACCCGCTTATACAGATGCATTTGACTACTGAAGCAACTTTTACCCAAAATTTGGGGCTTAAGGTGACGGTTACTCAATTAAAAAAAATTATAGCACAATTGGTAGCAGGCTATTATTATTTAGAACGGAATGCGAATGGAAAAATGGTTTATGCAAATGCCTCTATCCAAATAGTAACTATTTTTGACGTAGCCGTTCAGCGGACTGGTAAATAATGTATTTTTAACTTACTTTTTTCTTGATAAAAAAGTAAGCAAAAAATCAAGCCCTGGGTAAAAAATTGCAGAAATCACACCTTACAGCTGAAACAGAAAAACAGTTGAGAGGAAGGCTGCAGCGTGGATTCTGTTTTTTCAGCTGTAAGGTGTGATTTCTGATCGCAATTATTTTACAAGGGGCATTTTTATACGTAGCCGTACCATAGTGCTGAATGGATACTTTTTGACGCTGTTTAGTTTTATGGGATATCTAATGTGCTGCCGTATGGCAGTAAAAAATGTATCTGTTCATTATATTGG
>NZ_JAACGD010000034.1 GCF_022810445.1 Candidatus Cardinium sp. cBcalN2
AAATATCAACTACTACAGATGATCAGTTGCCATTCTATAGCAGTAATGATGTAGAAGACTCTATTTATGAAAACCTAGACATACTACCTGAAGATGATAGCACTGACTACAAATCTATTGATGAAGAAAATTTTTATGAAATCCCTATTATTGTTAATAAGAAACATCCATTCCAACCGAACAACTCGCACACGCATCCTTGCCCAGCGTTGCCTGAGCGTTTGAAAAAAAAAGGCTTCATCAAGCGTATCCGTTCAGCCCTATCTCGGGGTACAGATAAAAAGTAAAAATGCTTCTTGTAAAATAATTGCCATCAGCCTGTAAGCCTTACAATTAACATAGCAAAACAGCCTCTTTGAATCCAGTGGATCTGGGCAAGCTCTATTTTTATAGCTCTAAGAGGTGCTTGCTGACCGTAACTATTTTACAAGGAGTAGGCTGTTTAGTGGACAACATTTACCTCAGTCCTGAATGGGTATCTCATAACTTGGGTTAATAAAATATTTTAAGACAAGCAATTGGAGAAGTTGCTACTCCATGCTTTTACTGTTTGACCGAAAAAACACATCTGAGATTAGGCTTCCCTTTTTCTTTTGTGGGTAACCCTATCAGCTTCCTGAATGTATGGAGGATGCCATATTGGTGCATGAACAAGTTTTGAGGCAGATAGTACGCTTGAGGCGTCTTTTTGTATATCAGCGCTTTTAACGATTAAACACTTCGACTGTACAACGGTCTCACATTGTGTTTGTAGCGCTTGCATAAGATCAATGTGATTGGCCCTCCAATCTGATAAACACTTAGGACTAGCCTGTCGTTCACAAATGATATGATAGCCTATACATATATGATATATGGTTCGTGCTACCAAATTATTTTGATCAAGGAGATGTGCATGGGTGTAAAGCAATTTTAGGATTGGTTCATTATATATATATGGCATTAACCACTTCCTTGTATTTCTGTTTGTATTTGATAGGTTGTAAGCTTCTTCTGAAAGCTTTTGGTTAAAAGCAGGATTATGTTGAATAAGCGGGACAAGATTACACAATCTTTTACGTATTTCATTTTGTAGTTCTATCTGTTTCGAAAAATTCAAAATTTGAATATCATAATTATTAGTCGTAGTCTTCCTAATCTTCTTAAGTATAGGCTTACATCTTTTATCCTTTTGCGTAGTTTTAATAAAATCGTTGTTTTTCATACCCACGCTCATGCTTACTTGGTTGGCATTACACCCAACTAGGTGGATGAGCAATCCACTATATAAAGAAGTCAGTTTGGATCCTTTTTTTAAATGTTTTAGCATAAAATTATATATTTTAATTTGTTTCAATTAATATCTCGTTGTTATCAATTAGATACAGATTTTTACAAATCCATTTTGGCTTTTTAGACTTAATCTTTAAATTGTACAGTAGCTGTAAAAGCTATAAGTAACCACTAAGAGCCCAAAAAATAAATTTTTTACTGAATGCCAATGTAAAAATTATTAATAAAAGGTAGCCATTTTAGAAAAAAATTCCAATTGTATTTATACATATTTATCTTTTTTTTTATTCATCATCAAAATATAATACGCACATCGCATCACTAATTTGTTCCATACCCATCAGATACCTTTGATCAAAGAACCACCCAAAAGTCATGCAGGTATTTATCTGCATATTCCATTTTGCAAGCAAGCTTGTCATTATTGTGACTTTCACTTTAGTACCAACTTGAAAGGTAAATCCTTGGTAGTGGATAGTATGATTCAAGAATTGGCACTACGTCAGGATTATTTGAAAGGTATCCCCATTACCAGTATTTATTTTGGTGGCGGTACACCCTCTTTATTGACCCTTTCAGAGATAGATAGGCTATTCAATCAAGTAGTTCGATGCTTTCCTATAGCACCAGGAGCAGAAATCACTTTAGAGGTTAATCCTGATGACGTAACACCTGAAAAATTGCAAGGATGGCGCCATATCGGTGTGAACAGACTTAGCATAGGCATACAGTCCTTTAATGATCAGGCCCTTCGTTATATGAATAGAGCCCATACAAGTGTTATGGCAGAAAGAAGTGTAGTTTGGGCGCGTGCTGCTGGCTTTAGTAACCTAAGTATAGACCTCATGTATGCCATTCCTGGTACCACTATGCTGGATTGGCATAACGATTTAACCCAAGCATTATCGCTACAGCCAGCGCATATCTCTGCCTATTGTTTGACTATTAAACCCAAAACAGTATTTGGATATTGGCATCAACAAGGCAGTATGATGGAAATAGATGAATCCTCAATAGCAGAACAGTTTGCATTAACTATAGAAACTTGTCACCAACAAGGTTACTTGCACTATGAAATTTCTAATTTTTGCAAGCCAGGAAAATATGCTAGACACAATACAAATTATTGGAAATCAGGTACATATATAGGTATAGGGCCTGGTGCACACGCCTATAATGGATCTCAAAGACACTGGAATGTTTCCCATAATGCAGGCTATGTCAAGGCCATTCAAAGTGGTCAGTTACCTACTACAGAAGAAACCTTAACCATAGCCAATCATGTAAATGAATATATCATGACCAGTATTAGAACCTGCTGGGGATGTGACTTTGATTGGATTTATGAAAACTATGCCATTGATCTTATGGTGATAGAAAAGGATTATTTAGAAAAAATTATCCTATGGGGATTCGCTTATTGGGTCGGCCATACATTATATTTGACAAATAGTGGTAAATTGCTAGCCGATAAAATAGCTAGTGATCTTTTTTTCGATGGTTGATCACGTAATGTCCATCGTAATACCTTATTTACCAATGTTCTGAACAGATACTGTCCATGCGCATTTATTCTAGGATTTTAGCTTACGCAGGGCCTTTAAAAAAGTGTTCTTGTTATTATTTTTTGGCCATGCTATTATCCATTTTTTTCGGATTAGCTACTTATGGCTTAGTGATTCCTTTGCTTAAGGTTCTCTTCAACCAAGAAGAGTTGAATAGCTTGCTACTGGAAAAGCAAGTAATGCCAAAATCGCGCATAGATATTGGTTATCTTACCAGCTTGTTCAATTATTATTTTATAAAACTCATTGTCCATCACGGTAAAATAACCGCACTCTGTTTATTGGCATTTTTATTTATGTTATCTAATGCCATTCATGGATTCTTTAGGTATATAGCAGATGTGACCATGGCTAAAGTGCGCATCAATCTAGTCCACAACCTACGTTTGGCCCTCTTTAAAAGCAGCTTAGAGTTGCCTGTACAGTATTTTACAGATAAAAAGAAAGGAGATCTAATGTCACGTATTACGGTTGATATTCAAGAAATTGAACACGCAGTTGCCGATATTTTGCGTATCTTTTTAAAAGAACCTACCCAGCTTTTTGCTTACATTTCTGTTTTATTTTATATCTCCCCAAAGCTTAGTCTTTTCACTTTATTATTCTTACCCATTGTTGGATGGGCCATAGCTGAGATTATACAATCGCTTCGTAAGTGGACAGACCAAACGCAAAAGTCCTTGGGCAATTTAATGAACTTGATTGAAGAAAGCGTCGGTGGCATCCGCATCATTAAAATATTTGGTGCTCAGCAATATGCTGTTGATCATTTTAAAGCAGAAAGCAAGTTATATGCCCGCACCAATAGGGCTGTAGCTAAGAAATCCTATATGATTGCACCTATATCTGCCACATTAAGTGTGGTAGCAGTTTCGATTATACTAGCCTATGGTGGCCATTTAATTCTGTTGGATCGTAGCATGCTTACCCCTAGTACTTTTATTGCTTACATCATTATTTGTTCTCAGACACTTATACCGATTAAAATGATTTCCAGATCTCTTGGTCATATTCAACGGGGCATAGCTGCTGGCAGACGTATTTTTGATCTATTAGATGAAAAATCTGAGCTTAAACATGGTTCAGTGGCACGCGTATGTACTACGTTCAAAAATGAGATAGTCTTTAAAAATGTTTCCTTTTCCTATAATGATACAAAAGAAGTTTTACATCAAATCAATTTTACCATTCAAAATGGAGAGACCGTGGCATTGGTGGGTGCTTCTGGATCTGGCAAGTCTACCCTGGTATCCCTCTTATCTGGCCTCTACCAACCCAATAGCGGTACCATTGAAATAGACCATCTGCCTATTGCGCAGATTAGTGCCCCATCCTTGCATCATTTAATGGGCATCGTCACACAGGAATCTATTTTATTTCATGATACTATTTTTAATAATATTCTCTTGAATAGGAAGAGATTTACTGAGAAAGAGGTGATAAAAGCGGCCCAAATAGCCTGTGCACATCATTTTATTATGCGTTTACCGCAAGGCTATCATACCATTATTGGAGGAAATGGCAACAAGCTCTCTGGCGGTCAAAAACAACTAATTTGCATGGCTAGAGCTATATTAGGGAATCCGCCTATCTTGGTGTTAGATGAAGCTACCTCAGCTTTAGATAGTGCCTCTGAGCGCAATCTGCAAGAAGGCCTTCAGCAGCTTATTAAAGATAAAACTTCTGTTGTAGTAGCCCATAGGTTGAGTACCATTTATCATGCCGATAAAATTATCGTATTGGACCAAGGAACAATAGTAGAACAGGGTACCCATGCTAGCCTATTGGCGCAAGGCGGGGTATATAAGAAGTTATTTTTATGGCAACAAAATTAGATCGAATTTATTTTTAATAAAGCAAAAGTTTTGCTATGCGTTTGTAACTCCTTTTGATGGTCCTTGTTTATGACGAAAAGTAAGTTAAAAAACTTTTCTACCAATATCTTGCGAAGATATCAAAAATATTTGTTAAATTTGCAAAGTCAGTAGCCTCTTACTAAACTATATCTCTTCCATCATTATGGATAATTTCTCATAAAAATCAGGTTTTCCAGGTTTTTAGCTGTCTTAACTTAGGCATTCGTCTATTTATCAGCGTTGCAGCCCTATAAAACCCCGTCCTACACCATACAGTTATACACACAATGAAACATAAATCAACATGCAAACTCTATTAATTAAGCGCTTGTCTCTTTTTTGTTTTTTTATCTTCCTTTTTTTTGCTCGATGTACATGCCCCCGGAATAGTGTTATACCAACATCTAACAAACTTAAAGGTGAACGAAGCAGCCTAGGAAAAGATGATAATCTACTAAAAGTTAGCCATGCAGGAGAGGATAGCCATGCAGATGATAATCAAGCAGAAGGTAGCCATGCAAATAGTGGAGCTCAGACCGGTGGAGGTCCATCTGGTGGTCAGGGAAGAGCTGGTTCAGACACAATTAATAACGATCAAGGGCCTGCTGCGTTTTCTCATTCTGGCAGTGGTAATAATGCAAATAGTGGAGCTCAGACTAGTGGAGCTGCATCTGTTGGTCAGGAAGGAGCTGGCTCAGGCACAATTAATAACGATCAAGGACCTACTGCGTTTTCTCATTCTGGTAGTGGTAATAATGCAAATAGTGAGGCTCAGACTGGTGGAGGCCCATCTGGTGGTCAGGGAAGAGCTGGCTCAGGCACAATTAATAACGATCAAGAGCCTACCGCGTTTGCTCACTCTGCCAGTGGTAATAAAAAATTAACTTTTGATAATCAAAATAATGTAGGTCAAAAAACTAATGCGCCTTCTGAGATTGATATAATTATACGTGAAATATCCAAACTTCTAAATCCTGACGGATCATGGGTATATGTACAAAAGATGAATGTTTGTAACGAAACCTATGAGCAGATTAAGGAAGAGATCCAAAATGAGAGAGATCTACTTAAGAAAAAAGAGAAGATTGACAACCTGGTTAAAATGCTATCACATGACAAGAAAAGAATGAAAAAATATAGGAATAATAACAATAAATTAATTCTTAGATGCGACTCAGAGTTGGCTAAGCAAGAGGTTTGGAGGAAAAAGGCAATAAAAAAGAATGAACAGCTAAATTTTAAAAATAATACCCTTAAAATGTCAACTAAGTGTAGTAGTTGATATT
>NZ_JAACGD010000035.1 GCF_022810445.1 Candidatus Cardinium sp. cBcalN2
TATCAACTACTACATATAAAGGCATCTATTTACTTTAACCCAAATTACTTTAACCAAAATAAAAGCACATGCTCACGATAGCAGATTTACATGTAACTATAGGCGATAAAGAAGTACTAAGCGGTGTAAACCTCGAAGTTAATGCAGGTCAGGTGCATGCTATTATGGGTCCCAATGGTGCAGGTAAAAGTAGCTTAGCATCGGTTTTAGCTGGTAAACCGGGTTATGAAGTTACAAAAGGAAATATCTTACTACATGGCCAGGATCTATTGCGATTGGCCCCAGAAGCAAGAGCGGCACTTGGTCTTTTTTTAGCTTTTCAATATCCTGTGGAAATTCCAGGTGTAACCACTACTAATTTTTTAAAAACAGCAATCAATCAAATAAGAAAACAAAAAGGCCTATCTCCTTTAGATGCTGTTTCATTTCTGGAAATTTTAAAAGAGAAACGCAAACTGCTTCATATGGATCAATCCCTGATACAGCGTTCCCTTAATGAAGGCTTTTCCGGAGGGGAAAAAAAAAGAAATGAAATGTTACAAATGGCTTTACTTGATCCTTCTTTGGCTATTTTAGATGAGACTGATTCTGGTTTGGATATTGATGCGTTAACCATTGTTGCACAAGCTATCAATCAATTGCGCTCTCCTACTAATGCGATAATAGTCATTACCCATTACCAAAGGCTATTGGATCATGTGGTGCCAGATGTGGTACATATCTTTTATGAAGGGAAAATTATTCAATCTGGTGGGGCTACGCTTGCCAAACGGTTAGAAAAAGAAGGGTATAGCTGGATTACACAAACCACCTCATCTAATCACCTATGATCGCATTTAGAAATTGGTTGCAACAAGCCTTTAAAACTTTTTCTGCCACTGATCCTTTCTATACAGAACGGCTAACTGCATTTAAAAAGCTTGATCATCCGACTTTTATAGCTAGCCAAAAAGAAAATTATAGAAAACTTCGGGAAATACTTGCCTTATGCACCGATCAGCCTTACCATGTTCCTATACCTACTCATCCTTTGCTACCGATAGCTGTTAGTGGTTATGGTGAGGCTACTAAGGCAACTACTTTAACTTTTATAGATGGTATCTATGCTTTCGCTGACCATCTGCATCCGGGTATTCAGCTGCAACGACTAGCAGATCTGCCACCGCTCAAACAGCAAGCCATATGGAGTAGCTGTGTAGCTGATATGGGCTCAACAAATGATCTTTTTCTACTGTTAAACACGATGTTGGCTCAAGAAATCTACCTGCTAGAGCTAGCAACAGCCACTCAAGCAACCATTATCTTACAACATATTGTAACCCATACGGCCCCTCATATAGTACCCCAACTGATCCTGAAAATAGGCCAAGGCAGCCAAGTAACCCTAATAGAAAATTGGTATAACCTAGCAGGCAGCGTGCAGCCTTTTGTAAACCATTTTACCTATGTTTTATTAGAAGAAACAGCCCATCTGGCTTACCATACGCTCTATCCCGACCAACCATCCCAAAGCAGTCTATTAGCCCATCAAGTCAATAATCTCCATTGTCATCAAAAGGCGCATAGCAACTTTACCCATTATAGCTTTGCCTTTGGAGTTACTAGGTTGCGCATCCATCTTAATGTGCAAATAAAGGGTAGTCATGCCCATGCGGGTCTATATGGTCTATCTACCCTTGGTACAACAGAACAAGTAGCCCACCAGATCCAAGTGGTCCATAGTGCACCCCATAGCCTTAGTAAACAACATTACAAATCCATTTTGGGTGGTGCCTCAACCAGCAGCTTTAGTGGTAAAATTTACCTTACACCGGATGCACAGCAAACTAATGGCTATCAAACTAACAATGTCCTACTGCTATCTGATGAGGCGCACCATTACACCAAACCACAACTGGAAATTTATGCAGATGATGTCAAATGTTCCCATGGTGCAACCGCGGGGCAGCTGGATGAAACCCAATTATTCTACTTGCAAACACGTGGCATAGCCGCTCCCTTAGCCAAAAGATTATTATTGGAAGCTTTCGGTAGCGAAATAATTCATTCCCTTTCTTTACCATCTTTACAAGATTATTTACGCGATCAGCTCATAGCAAAGCTTGTAAAATTGTAGTATCTTCGGTCTATTAACCTAGTCAACTGCTACTAATGTTTTCTCAGCTTCCTTTAGATATAGGCCAGGTTAGGTCTCTTTTTCCTATTCTCAATCAGCAAGTTTATAATAAGCCTTTGGTCTATTTTGACAATGCTGCTACGGTCCATAAGCCCCTTTCGGTTATAGATCGTGCCCGCCATTTTTATGAGCAAGATAATGCCAATATTCACCGTGGCGTCCATGCCTTAGCGGCTCGTTCTACAGCTTCCTTAGAGGCGACGCGTCTGGCCGTACAAAAATTTATAGATGCTCCCCAGGTAGAAGATATCGTTTTTACTTCTGGTACTACAGAGGGGATTAATTTAATTGCTGCTACTTATGGCAGGATGGTAGTCAGGGAAGGAGATGAAGTAATCATTTCTGAAATGGAGCATCATGCCAATCTTATTCCTTGGCAACTACTTTGTAAGCAGCAAAAAGCTGTTTTAAAATACATACCTGTAGATGATAAAGGGCAATTAGATCTAGCCCATTTCCCTCTTACCAGACGGACTAAGATCGTTGCATTGACTTATGTATCGAATACATTGGGGAGTATTAACCCAATTAAAACCATTATAGCGCAAGCACATGCAAAAGGCGCAATTGTAGTGATCGATGGGGCACAGGCAGTAGCCCATCTGCCTATTAGCGTTACCAATTTAGATTGTGACTTTTTTGTCTTTTCTGCCCATAAAATGTATGGTTTAACGGGAGTAGGTATCTTATATGGTAAAAAAAAGTGGCTAGAAGCGATGCCTCCTTATCAAACCGGTGGTGGAATGGCCCAACAAGTTAGCTTAACAGAGGTGCTCTATCAGGATCCACCTTATAAGTTTGAGACAGGGACCCCTCCATTGGGTGCTATTATCTCTTTTGCAGAAGCACTCAAATTTATCTTAAGTGTAGGTTATGCCAAGCTAGCTGCTCATGAAGAACACTTGCTCTTCTATGCATTAACGGGCTTAGCCCGCATACCAGAAGTACAATTGGTGGGTACCGCTGCCCACAAGGTACCCATCATTGCCTTTAACTTAACCCATATGCATCATTTAGATGTGGGGCTATTATTAGACGCCAAAGGTATTGCTCTCCGCACAGGCCATTGTTGTACCCAGCCCCTGATGAACAGATTGGGTATAGAAGGAGTAGTACGTATTTCTTTTGCAGTTTATAATACCATTGAAGAAATAGATCTATTTTTAGAGGCATTGCAAGAGATTATTGATAAAGGAAAGCGTTAGTATGGTACAATTAGCTTATAAAACTATGGAGCAACACCAAAATGAGATCATCGATGCCTGCGCCACCTTGTCTGGTGATCGAGTCGCCATGCTCGACTATTTCATTGATTTAGGCAATACACTAGCCCCCATAGATCCTTTATATAAAACGGATGCCTACTTGGTCCAAGGCTGTATGTCTAAAGTATGGCTGGCCGATACTTATATAGAAGAACGGCTCTTTTTTCAAGCCGACAGCAATACGGCCATTACAAAAGGATTAATTAGCCTGTTATTAAAAATATGTTCTGGCCAATCTCTGCAAGCTATTGTAGAGGCCAAGCTCTATTTCATAGAAGCCATTGGGATCAGTTCGTTAATTGGCTTTCAGCGCGCTAGTGGCTTGGCACATATGATTAAAGCCCTTAAGGTAAGGGCACTATCTAGACTTAGTGTAAGCAAATAATGGCTGATTTTGGCCTAGTTTAAGTATCCTATCGAATGAAAAACTATACTAAAAAGTTAGGCGTAGAGCCATCCAATCTAGCTAGCTCTGACACGCTTGCGGTAAATGCAAAATATCCCCCACATGCCTTAGATCTAGAAGAAGGTGTGCTGGGCGCATTGATGTTAGAAAAAGAAGCGCTGGTCAGTGTTATTGATCTCCTAAAACCTGAAAGTTTCTATAAAGAAGCCCATCAAGAAATCTATCGGGCCATTGTACGCTTGTTTAATGACTCAGAACCGATAGATATGCTAACGGTAGTCAATCAGTTACGTAAAGATGGCAAATTAGCTGCAGTAGGTGGCAGCTATTATGTCAGTTATCTAACGACTCGTATCAGTTCTTCGGCCAATATTGAATTTCATGCCAGGGCGATTCTAGAATATGCCATGCGCAGAAAGTTGATAGAGATTTCCACTATGGTTCAAAAACATGCCTATGATCCTACGATGGATGTTTTCAATACCTTAGATCGTACTGAACAGGCACTATTTGAAGTTTCAGATGGCAACATTCGCAAGAGTTACCTAGAAATGCGTTCTCTATTGGTAGAGGCTTTTGATAGTTTATCGAACCGTCGTACACGTGCCAATGGCCTTACTGGTATTCCTAGTGGCTTTACTGCTTTAGACCGGATTACCTCTGGTTGGCAAAAATTTGATTTGATTATTATTGCCGCCAGGCCTGGTATGGGAAAAACCGCTTTTGTACTCTCTGCTTTACGCAATGCAGCCATAGATTACAAGACCCCAGTAGCGATTTTTTCCTTAGAAATGGGTGCGTTGCAGTTAGTCAATCGGTTGATTTCAGCTGAAGCAGAACTAGCAGGTGAAAAAATCAAGCAAGGTAAATTGATGGACCATGAGTGGGAACAACTGCTTCATAAGACGGCTGCCCTCTCGAATGCTCCGATTTATGTAGACGATACCCCAGCACTCTCTGTCTTTGAATTACGAACCAAATGCAGAAGATTAAAAGCCAAACATGATATTCAACTGGTGGTTATTGACTACTTGCAACTGATGTCAGGCGATGCTAATAGAGGAGGAAGTAATCGTGAACAAGAGATTGCATCCATTTCGCGTGCCCTTAAGAGCATTGCCAAAGAGTTGGACATTGCGGTAGTGGCACTCTCTCAGTTAAGCAGAGCGGTAGAAACACGTGGCGGTAGCAAACGGCCCCAGTTATCTGATTTACGGGAATCTGGTTCTATTGAACAAGATGCAGATCTAGTTTTATTTCTATATAGACCAGAATATTATGGCTTAACAGAAGATGAATCAGGTAATCCCACACAGGGGCTAGCAGAGGTTATTGTAGCTAAGCATCGAAATGGTGCATTAGATCAGGTTCATTTGCAATTTATGGGACGCTATATGAAATTTATGGATGGCCATATTCCTGCCGCTACTGGGCAACCGGAACAGTTTGTGATCCACTCTAGCAGAGCTAATAGCTTAGATGATTCATTGGAGCTGTTTTAATCAGTAAAAAGCTACGAAAACTGACCCTTATCACTGAAAAAACAGAAGTGGCCGGCTATGCCGGCTTCAAACAAACCTGTTTTTTTATTTCAGTTGTAAGGGCCACTTTCTGATCACACCTATTTTAAAAGAGGCGTTTTTTTTAGTTTGCTAAAACCGCTATTACTAGAACGGATTTAGCCTGAAAAACTACGCCTAAAAGGACGGGATTTAAACCGATTAAAGTTTGCGTTTTGCCTAAATGGCCTCCTCTCCTCATTTTCTACTGGCTCATTATGAATGACACGCCAAAGTCGTTTTTCTTGAGGAGAAGAAATCATAGATAAAGCAAATCCTGTAGCACCAGCTCTACCGGTTCTACCAATTCTATGGGTATAATCTTCCGCAGCTTGGGGGAAGTCATAATTGATTACATGTTTGATATGGTCAATATCTAAGCCCCTTGCAGCTACATCAGTGGCCACAATAATAGAATAATGCTTGTTTCTAAAGTCCTTTATTACACGCTTTCGTTGATGTTGTTTTAATCCACCATGAATAGCGCAAACTTTAAAATTTGCTTGCTGTAATTGATAACTGATGTTATCGGCTCTTATTTGCGTTTTTACAAAAACAATAATAGAACCTTCCCGTTTATTAAGCTGATCCAATAAAACTTGAAATTTGGCTGACTCTGGCACATAAAGAGATTCTTCTTGAATATTTTTAGTATCATTATCAGAAATTTCCACACTAATCCGTGCTGGTTGCCTTAAATAAGATCCAGCTAAACGCTCAATATTTTTATCCAACGTGGCAGAAAACATCAAGGTTTGACGTTCTATTGGCAAACGTTTAATAATCTTATCTATCTGGATTGAAAATCCCATGTCAAGCATTCGGTCAATCTCATCCAATACCAAAAAAGTAGTATTACGCAAATGCAAAGAGCCTCTACATAGATGGTCCTCTACACGGCCAGGTGTACCTACAATGATCTGGGGATTAGTACGCAAGCGCATTAACTGTTTTCCAATAGGCTCCCCCCCTATTAACAATACAGCGCGCAAATGCTTACAACCACTTACCATGTTTGACATAACGCCTGCTACTTGCTCGGCAAGCTCCCGCGTAGGAGCTAATACTAAAACGCTGGCACCAAGTTGGTTAATAAGTTGTGCAACTACAGGTATAGAAAAAGCAGCTGTCTTACCGCTACCTGTTTTAGAAGAACCTAAGATATCTTGGCCCGTTAAGGCAACTGGGATGACTTGGTCTTGAATGGCAGTAGGATGATCATACTGCATCTTTGCTAATGCTCCTAACAAAGCTGATGGCAAGTTATATTTTTGAAAAGTATTACTCAAAGTATAATATTAAAAGTTAAAAAGTTCTTGATGTGTTACTCACACATCAAGAACTTTAATGTTACTAGCTACCTCTTTACCTCTATCACTGGTGATTTCAAAATCTACAGACTGACCTTGGTCTATCATGCTTACTCTAGAGGCTACAAGTGCACTGATATGCACAAAAACATCTTTACCTCCGTTTGCAGGTTTTATAAACCCATAACCTTTGGCTGGGTCAAACCATTTTACTACTCCTTCCATGGGAAAAAAACTATATTTAAAATATTAAACTTCAAGCGCTTTGGCCTACTTTTTACTTATAAAACTGTCTAATTGAATAATTTATAGGTACCTTGATTAAAGAGTAGGATAAAAGAACGCTGCTTGCAATATAATGTTTTTTTTTAAAAAATAAAACCTCTATTAACCCGAGCCAATGGTGTTGGCCTGAGCCAGGCCCTAGCGTAACTAGATACTGTTGAGCTTTTTTAAAAACTTTTGAATTAAAATAGGTTTAGGCAAATTTTCAATCTCTAGCCAATTAAATGCCACTAAGGCAGATTGCTCGAAAAAATAGTTGGCTTCTTCCAAGCAAGTAGACGTAAGCTCTATTTTGTGAAATTTTACAAATAAGTTTTGATGCGTTAGCAAATGACGTTCCTCTTTTTCAAGAGTAGTAATAGATAAGTGATGCCTTTTAGCTAAAACTAATAAAGGATCCTGGATCTTTTCTAACAGCAACCGTTGTGTATTATCTAATAAATAGAAATCATACATACCCTTCCAAATATCATTTTTTGTACGCTTTTTCATATAAATAAGATTTTTGTACTGCAAAATAAAATAGTCAAAATAACGAGCTCGTTTCTTGATTTTACTTGTTTTAACAGGCAGTATTTTTTGTCTATTCGTATAAAAGGCCATGCAGTAGTTTTTAAAAATACAAGTAGCACAAAAAGAACATACGGGTGTACATTGTAGAGCGCCAAAATCCATAATAGCTTGGCTATAAGTATCAGGCTCTATAGGATCTACTAGCAGACTAGCAAATGCATGCATTTTTCTTCTCCCTTGCAAGGTACCTATATCATAGTTTAGCCCAAAAATACGTGCCAAGACACGGTAGACATTGCCATCCACAGCAGCCACTACTTCTTTAAAAGCAACTGCCGCAATAGCGGCAGCTGTATAGGGTCCAATCCCCTTGAGCATAAGTAGTTCTCTATAATTAGAAGGGAAAACACCTTTATATTGCTCAACAATGGTTTGCGCACAATGGTGTAGATTACGCGCTCTGCTATAATAACCTAATCCCTGCCATAAACGTAAAACTTCTTGCTCTGTAGCATTGGCCAGTTCTGTTACAGAAGGATATTGAGTTATAAAACGTTCATAGTAGGGCAACCCTTGCGCTACTCTTGTTTGTTGTAGAATAATTTCTGATAACCATATTTTATAGGGATCTTTAGTAGTACGCCAAGGTAAGCAACGCTGATGTAGTTTATACCAAGAAAGCAATGAACTACGAAAAATACTATGATTGATTCTACTAGTTAACATAGAGCATAAAATAAGAGAATGGGTAATTTAATTTTATTATATTTGAGCAATCTATTTTTACACTTCGTCTACACGTAATTCAACATACAAAAATTTAACTATGGTCTCTGCTTAACCTTTTCTTACCATATTAATTAAAAATAGAACGCAATATACCTATGAGTTTAAAATTAACCAACCCACTTGCTTTTTTAGATGTAGAAACTACAGGTATTAACGTGATACATGATCGTATAATAGAAATTGCTATTATTAAGCTTATGCCCAATGGTAACCGCGTAACCTTCTATAAAAGAATTAATCCAGAACAAGCCATTCCTCCTGAATCCAGTTTAATTCATGGTATTTATGATGAAGATCTAAGAGACAAGCCAACTTTTAAACAAATAAGTAGGGAATTGATGGCCTTTTTAAAAGGAGCAGACTTAGCAGGTTTTAATCTGCTGCGTTTTGATATACCCATATTAGTAGAAAGCTTTTTGCGGGCAGAAATAGCATTTAAGATAGAAAATCGTAAAATTATAGATGTGCAAAAGCTGTTTCACCTAATGGAAAAAAGGACTTTAAAAGCAGCCTATTTATTTTATTGTCAAAAGGAACTAGAAGGAGCACATAATGCTATGGTAGATATAGAAGCTACTTTAGAAGTATTGATGGAGCAAATAAAAAGATATGAAAATGAGCCTGTAGTGGATACTTTAGGGAATAAACTAGGTGTGATAAAAAATGATGTAGCTACACTACATGACTTAACCAATACCAATATGGTAGATTTTGCAGGTAGAATGGTCTATAACGACCAACAGATCCCTATCTTTAACTTTGGCAAGCATAAAGGGAAAAGCGTATCAGAGGTACTCAAACTAGAGCCATCTTATTATAACTGGATGATACAAGGGGACTTTCCCCTGGATACCAAACGTAAACTCACACAAATTAAAATGAGTATGGTCTAAAATATTGATCATACTAAAAAATTGCATGGCACTTGAAACAATTTGCAGATGTTATCTTACCACTTCCAATTCAACCCTTAACCTACCATATTTCCTCTATATACCAAAGTAGAATAGATGTAGGCAGTAGTGTATTGGTACCGTTGCGTAACGGGAAGCTTTTGCTGGGTATTGTCATGAGATGCCATGGCAACATACCCAATTACCCTACCAAGAATTTATTAGGTATAATCTACAAGAAGCCTTTATTTACACTTAAGCAATTAACCTTTTTAGCATCGCTAGCCGATTACTACGTGTCCAACCTTGGTACCATATTGTCCCTTGCATGGCCCAAACTACTTGGATTTCCTAATAGCTTAATCTTTCAAATCAGCAAAACCGCTAATGCCAATCAACTATCCACCATTGAACAGCTGATATTCAATGCGTTACAGTACCACCCTTTAGCTTACCCAGCTATTATCCAATTAACAGTCCAAAAAGAAGCCAATAAGGCACTCATATCATTACTATCCAAAGAGTTAGTAGAAGCAGTAGCCACAACTGGAATCAATCAAGAAGCTGGTGTGAACAATTATTTTACCCTCTCTCCTACTATCCATCTAGATCCACTTACCCTAACCAAACTATCACCATATTCACCCAAACAACAAGCCCTTTTAGCTCATTTTTTACCTAAAAAAGAAAAAACAATTTTATATGCTGCTAAAAAAGAGCTTATAGCTTATTCTAAATCAGCTTTCGATAGATTATTAAAAAAAGAGATTTTAATAAAAGTTAACCCAGACCAGTTACCCACATCTATTTTTACTGCTCCTTTACAACCATTAGCTATTTTAACAGCATTTCAGAAAAAAGCACTTGTAGCTATTCAAGCCAAATTTACTAACAAAAACGTCGTACTATTACATGGTGCTATAGGCAGTGGCAAAACAGAGGTCTATATGCATCTGATTGCATTGGCCTTACAAAGGCAAAAACAGGTATTGCTTTTAGCACCAGAAATAGGGTTAGTAACCCACATAGTAGAACGCATCAAACCTTTGTGGGGAGAATGGTTGGTGGTACACCACTCTAAACAATCCCATAAAGAACGTCTAAAGACATGGTTTCGCCTATTAAAAGAACAAGCCTTATTAGTGGTAGGCACACGTTCAGCGCTCTTGCTACCTTTTAAAGGACTAGAACTAATTATTATAGATGAAGAACACGATCAAGCCTATAAGCAGGCAGATACAATGCCCACCTACCATGCACGAGAGAGTAGCATCCTATTGGCCCAAAAGCATCAAGCAAAAGTTTTACTTGGTTCAGGAACCCCTTCCCTAGAAAGCTATTACAATGCCCAATCTGGGAAGTATGGTTTGGTAACCTTAGACCGTAGATTTGGCCAAGCAAACAGTCCCGCATTATTTTTTATTGACCTTAACATAGAAAAAAAACGTAAGGCCATGCGAGACAACTTCTCGCTTACACTATTATCTAAGCTTAAAGAGAATAATTTGGCAGGTGGTCAAGCCATGATTTTTCAAAATAGAAGAGGATATGCGCAATACTTTCTATGTGCTACTTGTGGATGGATTCCACGTTGCCTTACTTGTTCAGTAAGCCTTACCTACCACCAAGAAGCCAATCACCTACGCTGCCATTATTGTGACTATACTAGCCCTACTTTATGTTCGTGTCATCATTGTGGATCTGAGCAGCTCCATAACATAGGTTTTGGTACAGAAAAACTAGAAGAGAGTCTACAACTTATCTTTCCAGACCAACAGATTGCTCGCATGGATTTAGATAGTACAAAAGGAAAAAATAGTTACCAATCTATTGTAAACCAAGTAACCGCTGGATCGATAGATATTTTAGTGGGGACTCAGATGATGGCTAAAGGATTAGATTTTCCCAATATACGCCTCATAGGGATATTAGATATCGATAACTTACTCTATTTTCCTGATTTTAGATCAAATGAAAAATGTTTTCAACTGATCACTCAGTTAGCAGGAAGAGCAGGCAGACGCAATCAGCAAGGCAGTGTATTGATTCAAACCAGGCAGACGCATCATCCTTTATTTGTCTACTTAGCCAATGGTGATTATGAAGGAATGTATAAAGCTGAGTTAGCAGAAAGGCAGCGTTTTTTTTATCCTCCTTATGTTAGACTAATTAAACTAAGTTTAAGTTGTGTGAATCTCTCTACCTTACAATCAGGTGCCATTAGATTAAAAACATTATTAGTAAAACAGTTTCAAGGTATGGTACTGGGCCCTCAAGAACCCTTGGTTGGTAAAATCAGAAATCATTTTTTACTAGATCTATTTTTAAAAATACCTACTAAAAGTTTAAGTGGATTGCAACGCAAAAAAGAGTGGTTAAGGAGTGCCTGTAGCTATACACTGGCTAAAGGGACCTATAGAAAAATTAAAATCTTATTGGATATCGATCCGATTTAATACCAATAGACCACTTCCAATATCTACTCAAGATCATTTTTAGCTGCTATTACTTGCAAACTTATATAAATTTTATAATATTAAAGTTAGATAAATAAAGCAAATTTATAATATTAAAGCATCTATTTATTACTGTTCCAGAAGTGCATAAAAAAGTGGAATGAAAAAGCCTTAGCCATATATGCAAATAAATAGTACGATTAAAGTTTATCCTAACCATTTACTGCAAAAAAGCCATAGATATGATTACCATACAACTACCTACTACAGGTATACGTTACTGCTTAGTATATTGGGGAGTTACTTTAATTATTTCTTGTAAATCAGCTTTTTCTTCTCATCCTATGACACTCTATTCCCAGTGTCACCTACAAAACAAAGAGAAAGCCAAAAAAGAAATAGAAAAAAAAGAAGTATGCTATAAACTACACCCCAGAGTGACAAGATGGAACACACCTAAGATCTATGAAATGAAAATTTTTTTAGACAAGGGTATTTCTAAATACAGAGGCCTAGCAGATGAGGAGCTATGGTTACAAAGAGCCTTTCACTATTTGCCTGGTGTAGTCAACCAACTATATGGCAAATATCACAATTATTACTTCACAATAAATGGACAAGAGCAAGACAAAATAAAATCTGCCGAAGCAACTGTTAGTTTAGTATTGGTATTTAAGGAAAAGAATAAACCAAAAGAAGTTTATCATGGAGGTAAAATTGAAATTGGTATGTGCAACACGCATCCTAGTATCATTCATCATATGATGTTTCGTCCAAAAGAAAATAGACCTAGCTTGAAAGTACCCTATATACATTTACCTGAACAAAATAAGTGGTATGAAGTGCATCAAAAAGAAGGAATAAAAATTAAAAAAAATGATAAAATAGGATTTCAAAGAGACAAAATAGACGGATCTATAGTTGGCGATGTACCTAAGATTAAACCTTATAGCGAGAGATTCTGTAAAGATGAAAATCTGTATATTATTAAATACGCTCCCCTAAAAAAATCTCCACATAAGTTAGTAACAATCTGTATGCATAAAAACAAATAATGAACCTCCTATCTATTTAATAACCAGGTAAATATTATCCTTGAGTTGGCGCCCTGATGTGTTGTATCTTATCTGTTCCTGAAACTGGTAAAAAATGAATTTTTTAAAGCTACTTTTTGCTTAATCAAAAAGTAGCCAAACAATCAAACGCTGATCAAAAAAGTGCGCGTTTTTTCCTAGCATAAGCCATAGTGGTGAACGAAAACGATGTGTTCAGGCAATGGCGTCAACTTAAGGGATATATTTAATTGATTATTATATATAATAATATAT
>NZ_JAACGD010000036.1 GCF_022810445.1 Candidatus Cardinium sp. cBcalN2
TTTGGTTACTTTTTTATAAACAAAAATTCATTTTTTACCAATGTCATGAACAGATACATAATTTAAAAACACAAAACGCCCCTGTATCCATTCAGTGGTATGGTACCGCTAACAAAAAAGTAAGGTAAACATTGCTTATGCTGATGCAGAGTCAGCCATAATCAGTGTAGCCGCAAAAGCGATTAAGGCTATATAACAGGCAGGAGCTATAGGGGTATGATATTTATGAAAAAGATAGAAACAAATAGCCGTAGCAGATTTGCCAAATAAACTACTACCCAAAACCGTAGCCAATCCTATGGTAATGTAAGGTGCTGTTGTAGCCACTTGTTCTTTAGACCAAATGGTTAGAAAACAGCTAAAAACCACACCCAAGAAAATCAACCAACTACGTACTGCTGTTACATAAAAAATAGAAGCACCTGGTAATCCGCTAAAAAGGGGAATAATGGATAAAGCAAAGAGACCACTGGCTACTGCCATCAGGTTATTGTGGTCACACTTTTGACCAACTTTGGCGATCCAACTGATGAATAGGATATCTAATAGCATCAAAATAGGTGCATATTGCATCATAGTGGCATACGTAATCTTAGTAACCATGGGTACAAAGCTACTTATAAATATAAAAGGAATGGTATAAGCTATATAACTAAATCCAGCCACTATAGCGATGCGCATAATAGCGTTACGTGCCTGCCAAAGTTGTTGGTAGAGGGGTATGGTTGGCACCATAGCCATAGGCTTGTAGTGTTGTGCCTTTGGTTTGGTGTTTAATCTAAAAAAAATAAGATTCAATAGCGTAGCTACTGCGGCTATTAAAAAGGGCAATCGCCAGTATTTTGTAGGCTCATCCATCCACGTGAAAGAGGTGCCAACAGCACCAGCTGATAAAATACCTACCATGGTAGATCCTTCATAAAATCCGGCAAGCTTTTTAGCTTCTGGCATCGCTAGTCCTTGGAGTAAATAAATTTTGGCAATGTTATCTTCTCCGGCTGCAGATGCTTCTGCGCATACCCTAGCCAATAGCAACCAAAAAATGCTCCATAGTGCTCCATTTTCATAGATGGGCAAAGCAGACATAGTGATTAAACTAATGCTTACACCCAAAAGTGTGTAGCGTAATGCCTTAGTTTCTTGGGTAGCTTGGGCGATTTTGCTAAAAAAAAGAAGCCCCAATGGTTTGGCTAGAAAAGAAATGATCAAAAAGCTATAGCCTCCTATTAGCTGGACTACTGGTGTGCTTTTGGGAAAAAAAAGCGGGGCAATAATAGGGACCAAATAACCATATAAGGCATTATCAAAATGAATCAAGCCATTGGCTATTACAATCGATAGTTGTTGTCTAGTTAGAAACCTTGTCTTCATTGATAGCGCATAATATATAACAACAAAAACTTTATTTGCTTGCTATAGTCTCCTTATCATCCCAAACTTTTGCATCAGCTATTCTATTTTCTTGCAGGGCTAAATGGTAGACTTCATCTACAGCATCTACATAGTGAAATATTAAATTTTCACGATAGATTTCTTTGACCTCTTCGACATCTTTTTTGTTTTTGCTGCTTAGTATAATCTCTTGCATGCCCACACGCTTTGCGGCTAGAATTTTTTCTTTAATGCCACCTACGGGTAAAACTTCCCCGCGTAAAGTAATCTCTCCGGTCATAGCCAAGCGGTCTTTTACCTTTTTTTGTGTATAAAGGGAGGCTAGTGAGGTAAATAAGGTAATGCCTGCAGAAGGCCCATCCTTGGGAACCGCGCCAGAGGGTACATGAATGTGTAGGTCGTAATTTTCAAAAACGGTATGTGATACATCTAGGTATTGGTCATTGGCTTTTAGGTAAGAAAGCGCTGTCATAGCAGATTCTTTCATCACTTCTCCTAAATGACCAGATAAGTTGATCTTACCCTTCCCTTTACTCAAAACAGATTCTATAAAAAGAATTTCACCACCAGCAGCCGTCCAAGCTAAACCAATTGATACACCAGGAATGGCTATTCGCTGATAGGAGGTCTGATCAAATAATTCCGGACCTAGTAAGGGCATGACATCTGTTGATTTAACTTTCTTAACATAAGCTTCTCCTAAGGCAATCGACTTGGCTGTTTTTCTGCAAATATGGGCTATTTGACGCGATAGCTCACGTACGCCAGATTCTCTTGTATAGCTAGCTATAAGGGTAGCCAAGGCATCATCTTGTATGGCCAGATCAGTGGCTTTAAGGCCATGCTCTTTTCTTTGTTTAGGAAAAAGATATTTTTTAGCAATTTCTATCTTTTCTTCTAGCAGATAGCCACTTACTTCAATCACTTCCATTCTGTCGTGTAAAGCAGCCGGAATACGATCCATCGAGTTGGCAGTGGCTACAAACAAAACATTAGAAAGATCATAGGGTACCTCTAAGAAATTATCTACAAAGATGTTGTTTTGTTCTGGGTCTAAGACTTCAAGTAGGGCAGAGGCTGGATCTCCACGCATACCGTCTATCTTATCTACTTCATCTAAGACAATAACTGGGTTGGATGAGCCGGTCTTTTGGATGTTATAGATAATTTTTCCAGGCATGGCGCCAATATAGGTTTTTCTATGACCCCGTATTTCGGCTTCGTCATTTAAGCCACCTAGCGCAATACGTGCATATTTCCTGCTCATGGCTTTTGCAATAGATTTACCTAAAGATGTTTTGCCAACTCCAGGAGGACCACATAAACATAGGATAGGCCCTTTCATATCTTTTTTTAGTTGTAAAACAGCTAAAAATTCTAAAAGACGTTCTTTTACTTTTTCAATACCATAGTGGTCGGAGTCAAAAATTTTCTTAGCTCGATTCAGGTCTAGATTGTCTTTAGTATAGGTTTGCCAAGGCAGTTCTACGAGTAGCTCTGCATGGTTGATGCAAATCGAATAGTCCGGGCTATGGGGGCTCATTCTTTCTGCTTTTTCCAATGCTTTTTTGAAATAATCGGCTACTTCTTTAGGCCATTGTTTTTTATTGCCTTTTTCACGTAATGCATCAATTTCATCGGAAAGGTCATTCTCGCCTAATTCATCTTGCAAGACTTTAACTTGTTGCCTTAAATAATAGTCTCGTTGTTGCTGACTAATATCAGAATGAACTTTATCCTGAATCTCTTTCTTAAGCTCTGAAATTTCTAATTCCTTCAGCAGATGCTTTAAAAGCAAGCTAGCTCGCTTTGGGCTATTATTTAATTCCAGCAACTTCTGCTTGTAGTGGATATCCGTATTTAAATTAGATGCCAAAAAATAGGTAAGAAAATCTAGATTTTTAATATTGGCAAGCATAGTCTGTGCTTCACTAGAAAGATCAGACCGAAACTTGAGGATTTTAATGGCAACATCTTTTAATGATTGCATCAGTGCAAGAACCTTTTTATCCTCTTTATAGGGTTGGTCCTTGATCAGTTGAATCGTAGCCTCTAGACCCAATGATTCTGTAAAGATTTGAATGGTTTGAAACTTTTGTTTGCCATGTACCAGGGCAATGGTTTTCCCATTTGGGAGGTTAATGATTTTAATGATTTTAGCTAGGGTACCTATGGTATAAATGTCTGTTTGCTTACCTTCAAAGGTTTCGGGGTTACGTTGTGCTATAATACCTAATAGGCCATCTTTTTCATATATGGCTTCTATTAGATGCATAGCCTGCCTTTCTTTGACCGTAATGGGTACGACAACATTAGGAAATAGCACCATATTACGAAGTGCCAATAAGGGTATTCTGCCTTGGGTGTTGTCTTCAGAGAGCTGTTCTTTTTCATCAGATACAATGAGCTCTACCATCCCCCCTATGCCATCTTCCCCCCATGCGGAAGCCAGACCTCCATCCATTACTAGCGACTTATTAAAGTACATATGCTTATAAACGATTCATATTTTTTATGAGACTTTTTTTGGGCTCAACTTATGCTCAGGCATTTGAGAAGTTGTTGCTTATTCTGATGTATAACCAAATAATGTGCCAAAAAAGTAAAGATAACTGGGTTATATTACCTGCTTAGATTAATTTACGAATATCATTGCCCAATGCATAAAGTGTAAGTAAAAGTATAAAAATCATACCTAATTGTTGGATACGTTGCAGCAATCTATCGGAAAGCTTTCTGCCAGATAACGCTTCATATAGTATACATAGTGCATGTCCGCCATCTAGTGCTGGAATAGGTAGTAGATTGACTAAGGCAATGCCGATCGATAAATAAGCAACCATGGTCCAAAACTTATACCCAATAAATTTATCTCCAAAATTTTGCGCAATGCCAATGGGACCACTTAAAGATTTTTTGATACTCATTTTACCTGTAATCAATTTCCAAATGGCTAAAGATTGTGCTTGTATGAATGCCCAAGCTTTACCTAGACCAATAGGAATAGATTCTATAAATGAATAATTTAGTTGCTTATATAGTGGTTCAGCCCATTTAATCCCTAAGGCTTCTTCAGTTACTTCAATGCATGTAGCCATTTTTGTGCCGTTTCGTAAATAGACTACTTCAACTACTTTACCCAAACAAGTTTTAACGGTTGTAGGCCAGTCAATTCTATCAAAGATAGGTTGGTGATTTAACTCAATAATTTGATCTTTGGCCATTAAGCCTGCGCGCGCAGCATCGCCGTTTCTGCTAACGGATTGAATCAAGCAAGGAAAAATAGGTCTTATAAAAAAACTAGTTTTGATATTTGATAAATCTTCTATGATTTTTTCTGGAATGGGTAGGGTTAGTAGTTTCCCCTCTCTATGTATGGTATAGTAACTGTTGTTGCTGAGTAAAAGATTGGGTGCAAAAATATTGTTAAAATCTTCGAAATCTGCTCCATTAATTTTAATAATTTTATCCCCTGTTTTAAATCCCATGGCACTACCTATTGCATTGGGGACAATGCCATATTTGTTTACCTCATCTTTAGGTAAGTAAGTATGTCCCATCACATAGGTTAGGCCAATCCATATGAGCATGCCACTGGTTAGGTTAAAAATAATACCTCCTAATATGGTGATTAGTCGTTGCCAAGCTGGCTTTGACCGGAATTCCCAAGGTTCGGGGCTATGGTTTAGATGGTGGTTATCTAATGACTCATCTACCATACCAGCAATTTGAACCGCTCCACCTAAAGGAATTGATCCTAAGGAATATTCTGTTTCACCCCATTTAAATTTCAATAGCTTAGGAGGAAAGCCGATCATGTAGCTGTTGACCCGCATGTTAAATAGCTTGGCAAAAAGGAGATGGCCCAATTCATGTATACCAACCATGATGAATAACCCTCCTAAAAATTGAATGGTCTTAATAAGAAATGCCATATAGTATAGTTAATCGTTATTTTATATAAAGTAGTGCATAAATATAAGTAAAAAATAGCAGATCTTGACCTAAATGAATCGTGCTGGATGAACAAGTCAAGAAACTATCCTTGGGGTTTTGAACTAAAATCATGGCTACAAAATATAGGCACTAAGATCTTTCCGTTTGATTAAGTCAGCTAATGCTTCTTGGACCATTTCTTTGGTAATGGTAATGGTTGTATGAGGGGTAATGGTATCTGGTACATCAAATAGTATCGGGGTTAATAGATGGCTCATTACGGTTTGCAAACGCCTAGCACCAATATTTTCTATCTCTTCATTGAGCAGGTAAGCAGTGGTTGCAATGGCTTGTTTTGCTTCTAGGCTAAAATCTAGCTTAACGCCTTCTACGGATAAAAGCGCCTGGTACTGTATAGGTAATGCACTTTTAGGTTCATCTAGAATCTTGTAAAAATCTTTTTCTGATAGATTTTCTAAGGTCACGCGAATAGGAAAGCGACCTTGTAGTTCCGGAATAAGGTCAGATGGCTTAGCCATATGAAAGGCACCTGCCCCAATAAAAAGAATATGGTCTGTGTTGATAGGGCCATGTTTGGTTTGCACCGTACTGCCTTCTACAATGGGTAAAAGGTCGCGCTGAACCCCTTCTCTACTTATACCCGGGCTATTGCTTGGGGTGGTGTGTGCAATTTTATCCATTTCATCTATAAAAATAATACCCGAATGGCTAGCTCTGGCTAAGGCTTCTTCTTTCACTGCGTTCATATCAATCAGTTTGTTTATTTCTTCTGTCAAGAGTAAGGTACGCGCTTCTCCAATCGTAACTTTTCTTTTTTTAGTTTGTTTAGGTAAAAAACTACTGAACATATCCTGAAAGTTCATGATGAATCCTTCGTCTATAGCAGGGCCTGCGCCTAGGCTATTTATATTACTAGGTGGGGTAGTTTTGGTTATTTTAATTTCTATTTCTCTTTGATCCAGTGCGCCGCTTTTTAGTTTTTCACGAAAACACTCTCGGGTATTGTAGCTGCTTTGTTGCTTTTCTCGTGATTTTTCTATATTTATTTTTTCGTGAATATCAGGAACAAGTATATTTAAAATAATTTCTTCTACTTGGCGAGTCGCTTTGTCCTGGATGGTTTCCATTTGTTCTGCCTTTACCAGGGCTATGGCTCGTTCTACTAAATCTCGTACCATGCTCTCTACATCACGTCCAACATAGCCTACTTCTGTAAACTTAGAAGCTTCTACCTTAACAAAAGGCACTTTTGCTATTTTAGCCAATCGCCTGGCTATTTCTGTTTTGCCTACGCCGGTTGGACCAACCATTAAAATGTTATTGGGAACAATATCCTGCTTAAGGGGTTCCTTAACCTGCATTCTACGCCATCTGTTGCGTAGTGCAATGGCAACGTTGCGCTTGGCTTCTGCTTGACCGATAATATATTTATCCAGTTCTTGTACAATTTCTTTAGGAGTAAAAAATTGATAATTAGTTGACATAATGTGATGCGATTGGTATATGATGGATTGGTTCGGTCTATACAAATTGATGGATCGGAATACCTTTTTTTTGTGTGTAGCAATCCTAGATTGCCCTAAATTCATTCAATTTACTGATTTTTTAAGATTAAAAATAACTATATGGGCTGATTCATTCTGATAAGTGTTGGTCCAGGTTGTGGGTTATCCTAGACAAGAAACTTTATGGACCAAGGTTGCTTAGAAGCTAACGGTAGAAATGGATCTAAAAATAATTTTTTTAGTTTCATTATTAATATTTAATATAAATAAAAGCTAAATTTTTAGCGCCAAATTGACTTTTTTAGTCTAAAAACTTTCTAAAAAACATGAAAATAAAAATCCGAAATAAAACTGAACAATATCACTTTTTCCTCTTTTTTACGTTTTGCCATCTCAATCTTTATTATCTTGATAAAATCAGTAGCATAAAAAAATATCTTATGGCAAATAGTAAGAACCTGATTATGCTATTTAAAATCATAGGATTATGTATGATGGGTATGGGTTGTTCTAGTAGGGCTACACACCAGAAAGTACAAAATTGTGGACCACAAATACAATTTGTATTAACGCAAAAAGATAATGAGGCTAAGATTAAGCGTACGAAAACAAAAACCAAAGCAACATTAATAGAGCGCTTAAACAGCGCAGTAATGAACTTTAAAGATCGGAGAAAAAGCAAACAAATAAACACTATGTTAGAATTGGTAGAAAAGTATCCAATCTCAAGCCTGCAAAAGCGTAATCCAACTGGATTAAACCATGCATGTTATGTGTGTCGATGTGGTATTTCTCCAAGTGAAAACTTTTATAAGGTTATGTGTTGCCAGAACAACCTACATAACGACTGCCTAGCATTGTATCTTTTAAGACTGCGTAAGTTAAGTAACTCTATGAGATTATGTAATCTTGCTGAAAATGAGGTTTTTATCAAACTTTGCTGTGAATCATCAAAAGATTTATACAACCATATAGCGGAAATAGAAAAACAAAATAAAGCAGTAAAAGCAGACCATTCAGCAATAGCAAGAATAGAACGTAGTCTTATTAAAGCCCAAAACTTAGTGCCATATAATGCTCTATTTACATGTTATATTTGTATGAATCATTTCGAACAAGATGTGTACGTATTTGAGTGTGCTGAATGTAAAAACAAAGTCTGCTTAACTTGCATAGCTAAGTCTATCCATCATTATGGCAGTATATTGAAATGCTACTTCTGTAGAGCAACTATACCTGGATGCATCAATTCGCAAAGGGATGTAAATAGGCATTTTATATCCTTGCTATCGTCCTGTCGAGAGCTAGGACTTGTATTATGTCCATGTATTATTCCCACTATAGGATTACCGCTGCTTCTGTTAATTTAACTGTAGAAAGTATCTGTTCCTGACACTGTTAAAAAATGAATTGACCATCTTGTTTTAATCTTTCTGTCATAGAGATACCTTACAAAGAAGCATTAAATAGTTGGAAAAGAATAGTAAGTAATAATTACCTAAATGTATTTATAAGTACAAATATAATCTATTTAATTCCATATTCATATCTATTTATTATATCTGATATCACTTTATCTCTTTTCTGATCCTTGATAAACATCAAGATCAAAATTTGACCATTTACCTGTTTTTAAAAAGGCTGGTACAACATGGATATCTTTTAAGGCTTCAACATCAAAAAATTGAGAGGTTGTAACTGGACCATCTTTATCTGACCAATGTTTAGGCAGCTCATCTACATCTATTTCTGCGGAAAAATAGACCTCTATCTTATGTACATTATACTTTTTATCAAAAAATTCTGCAACATGGACAATTTGGTTTGGTTTAACATCAAGTCCAGTCTCTTCTTTTACTTCTCTTACCATGCACGCTGGAAGCGTTTCACTTGGTTCTAAATGCCCACCAGGTGTATACCAAAGCTTATAATCATTACTAACAAGTAGTAAGTGCCTATTTTTTACTATTAGCGCTCTAGCTGTTACTTGTAAAGTATAGTCTTTCATTTTGTAATGTTTATTTGTATAACTTCAATGTTAGGTACCTATTAAATACATTATGTGATAAATTATATTTGGAAATCCTTTCTATATATTTATTGAAACAAATTATGCGTTATGTTTATATACCTCCTTTATAACTACATTACAGATAATAATTTCATTCGAAATGAATCTCTTTTCAATACTTCATAGAAAAACTTTCTTAGCGTAAACGTATTCTCATTACCATCTATATCTGTTAATATACAAGGATTGTGATCGATTGTGTATAAACTAGTGCATGAAACCCATTTGAAGTCATCTTTCTCCCTATAAGTATCCTTATTTTGCCGATTGACTGCTTTACATAATACATCAGAAGGATAATAATTATTTATTTTCAGTAAAATATATACTTCTTCTCTAATACGCCCATCCTTTTGTTTATATTTATTATAACAAACCACTCCATTATTCAATAAATCATTTGGATCCAATTGATATACGCCTCCACTTTCCTCTTTTGATTCGCGAATAGCAGCTTCTAAAAAACTTTCACCTGTTTCTACACTTCCACCTAATTCACACCATGTTTCCCCATCACGTTTACCTACTCGTTCTCTACCTAATAAGAGAAAACTTTCTTTTTTGTCATTAGTATAACAAAGCAAAACACCAACACTGGCCTTTAGATTATTTTTTAATCTTATTGCAAGTATAGTGCTACTGTCGTAACTACACACTGTTGAATCATATTCTAACTGTGCTTGGCTAGGAATTGATTTTCTATTAGGTTTATTCGTTATACAGCTGCAAGAAACAAGACATAGATAAAAAAGTATAAATAAACGAAGCATAAGCAAATAAGATTTTTTTAATCTAACTATTATCCACTATATAGTATATGTATACACATATATCATAACATT
>NZ_JAACGD010000037.1 GCF_022810445.1 Candidatus Cardinium sp. cBcalN2
GGGCAATCACCTATTAAAGCTGATTAGAAAAACAGCTTGTTTGAACCCGCGCAGCGGGTGAGTTCTGTTTTTACAGCTCTAACAGGTGATTGCTGCAACTTTTTACTGAGGGCTTGATTTTTTGGTTACTTTTTTATCAAGAAAAAAGTAACAATAAAGATTCATTTTTTACCAATGTCATGAACAGATACTTTAAAAGTGATTAAATCATATTGATTTTTTTGGTATGTACTTACTGTTTTTAACAGTATTGTTATACCACTCAAGCCAACCAACTAAGTTACAAGGCATTTTTTTCTTTTTATATCTAGTCCCGATACAATGGTGAGTTCATTTTCCTTTTTACTTTTTGCTTGGTAAAAAAGGGAGATAAAAAAGCCTTTTTTACTCAAGTCGGGAACAGATACCCTTAGCCCAAAAAATCAAAAAAAATAACACTGGAACCAATACCACAATTATACTATCAACTTATCACAACGGCCTCATTCCCAGAGAGGTAATAGATTCTTAGAAGGAGTCATCTCTTTGTACCTAGTGACTAAATTTTATTACTAACTTCAATTCAATACAGGATAAAGTTTTGGTATTTATGAATAAATTTTGTTATATTTGCATAGTTAAATACAGAGGAAAGTTATTGAATCTTTTATGGTTAATGATGACCCGTATTTAACGTACTATCTCATTGGAGGTATTGCTTAAAACCTAAGTTTGAATATAAGGAAGGTTAATATTAAGAATGCATAATATGCTTATCAACTTGACCAGCAGGGCGTTATACTAAGTCTATATAAAAGTTTTACTACCTGTATGTTAGTTGGTTCTTAGCTGGCTTATAACATAAGCCACAAATCTACGATTTGTGATTTTTTATCATATCTAAATTTAGATATAAAATAGATAATCTGCAAATAAATTTATGATTGTGAGCCTTAATATTCCTGTTCATTCCTAATTTATAGGAGCAAATACTAATATTATATAATCTAAAAAAATAAATCCATGACAAATATGACAAAAAATAAAATTATAAAAGATAGGCTAAATTGCTTTATCACCAAATATAGTAACATAAAAGGTAGTTACAGGCGATTTGTATGGTTACTATCTATATGCTTATTAAGCGGGTGTTCTGGTATAAAGACTATAAATGGGGTGAACGAGCAAAGTGAAAATGAATCTAAGTTATACCAAGTAAAGCATCGTAATTTTACGAATTATGGAAACAACCAACCTAAGCAACTTTTAACGGATCAGCATAATACTGCAAAGCCTACAACGCCAGAGGGTGCAAAATCATCTTCTAACCAAAGCTATACTTCTGATGGCATCTGGAAAAATATAGGTATCACGTGTATAGGAAGTTTGGTCGCCTATTATGCACCATTACCCATGCCGATTAACTTATTGTATGGTGGTGTTGCGTCTGCCGCACTTGCCGGATTGAGTTCTGAAACAGGGGCCAAGCTGTTGGCTGCTACATATCAGAAAATATATAATACGGGGCAATGTATTTATGAATGCTGTAAGGCCTATCCAGAAGCATGTTCCAAAACAGTGTTAGCAATACTCGTAGGAGCAGGAATAGGATTATCAGGAACAATAGGCTACGCAGCATACAATTCACTAACATCAAACCAAGAAGAATTATATTCATTAGCAAAGCAAGATTGTGGATTTATAGAAAAAATAGGGGGAGATCCAGATAAAATAGGATCAGCCCAATTTAAAGAATTCGTAGAAGCCATCATAAAACAATCTGATGGGAATTTCACTAAACTTATAGATAATTGCAAATGGAGTACGACTAAGTATCTTCAGCTGATGGATACAAGCAACTCAATGGTTGGCCCGAATGATGTAGCTCTTAATTAACTAAAATTAGATAGATAATTGGTTATAAACGACATTTCGCACAAAAAAATTTATTTTTTATTTATTAAATCATTGACTATCAACAATAAAAATATAGACTCAAGGAGTGAAGATCAGAAATTTCTCCGCTTAGCCTTCAATAGGTTTTATTAAACGCTTTATAACTAAGGCGATGAAGTTTATAAAGGGTCTTAGTTTTTATGGCAATTGTTGAAAAAGGCAGCCTGCTTTAGGGGAACTGTGAACATAAAAAGCTGGCTTAGAGATATTTTAATAGATTATATAAATTTATTAAATGAATAACTAAAAATTTTTGTGAGGAATGTCGGTTGTAACATAATGACTATAATGAGTTAATTTTTATACTTAACCATCTTGATGTAAGGCATCATGGGCATTTTTGCTTCAGTTTGTATAGAGTGGAATCTTATTGCCCAGCTTTCAAGATGTATCTATGCACTACTGTGGCAGCAATCAACTAAAAAATGCCCTTTCTCTGAAAATACTTTAGGATAGACTTGTAGCAGCATAGTGGTAGTTAATTTAACTATCAGCCTCATCTAAAGAGGTATTACCATTGGCAACTTATAGGCTTATAGCTTATGCCTCAAGTGGTAGATATAAGCATCGATTCAATCATTAAAAATCAGTATGAAAACTTTCGCTAAAGGTACTTTATTTTACTTAGCTATGGCAGTAGTAGGGGTAGTTGGGCAAAGCTGCTTCGACTCAGACCCAAAACCGGTTCCTAACGGGCTACCTAAGAAAGCAACTACTAAAAATAAAAGGTCCCGGTCTAGTAAAAGGCGCAATATAAACCAGCAACCTCCAGCAAACGAAACAGGTATAGAAAACGAGCAAACTAGCATGCCAGCTACTATACTTTCAACTCTTGAAACAACTTCATCTAATGTAGTTGAGCCATCTACTGATGCAAGTCAGCCATCTACTCCACCTCAAGTGTATGCTACAAACGGAGACGATCTTGAATCAAATGGAGAGGACTTGTCTCCTAAAGGCCCCAATATAAACCAGCAACCTCCAGCAAAAGAAACAAGTATAGGAAAAGAGCAAACTAGCATGCCAACTACTATATTGTCAACTGTTCAAAAAACTTCATCTGATGTAGGTCAGCCATCTACTTCACCCCAAGTGTATGCTACAAACGGAGGCCATATTGAATCAAATGGAGAGGACTTGTCTCCTAAAGGACTCAATATAAACCAGCAACCTCAAGCAAATGAAACAGGTATAGGAAAAGAGCAAAATCTTGAATCAAATCCAGAAGATGTTGAAAGTGAAAGTCATAAAAACGACAACTACTATGCAAATATAGTAAACACATTAAGCGATTTCTATAAAACAGCTGACCAGCTGGTTACAATATTCGATTCCAATCCTAATCCTCAAAAGGAGCTAAAAGACGTACATTCTAAAGCAGCGCCAGTGCATGAAAAATATGTACAGGATTATAGTGATTTAGTTGAACTGCAAAATACGTCTAAAGATAAAAATTGTATTAAACAATCACCCATCATGATAAAATTAGCCAAATGCATAGATAGCGGTAATGTGAAACAGTTGACCCAAGACATGAAGCAGGCAATAACAGCCAATGTTCCGTAATTTATAAAAGACTAGTCTAAATTAGAGATGATTCATATGGACGATTCCAATCTACTACCAGCATGCAATCAGGAGTATCTGTTCATGACATTGGTAAAAAATGGATCTTTATTGTTACTTTTTTCTTGATAAAAAAGTAGCTTTCAAAAATTCATTTTTTACCAGTGTCATGAACAGATACGTTGACTTAGCTTAACCCT
>NZ_JAACGD010000038.1 GCF_022810445.1 Candidatus Cardinium sp. cBcalN2
TTTTTTGCTTACTTTTTTATCAAGAAAAAAGTAACAATAAAGATCCATTTTTTACCCATGTCATGAACAGATACTTTTTTCTTGATAAAGAACTGGAAAAAATGGCTGCACACCAGTAGACCGAATTAATATTAATATGACTGTAAATCAATAAAATATATCTATTAAGTAGACGCTATTAGCTGAATAGACACCAGTAATCTGATCTAAAAATGCGCTCACTTCTTTTGAGACTTTTGTTATATAGTCGTCACAACAGCCAAAATTTGAGTTAGAAAGCAAAACCCATACAAAAACAACGATAGACACGAAAGGACCCTATACAATGCTTGGCTAAGGGCTAAAAAGTGTTATATTTGTTTGCTGAATAATATTTGGAGCAACTTTGCTTGAATGTAAAATTCAACCTGCTCTAAAGTAGAATAAACAATTAAGTTATTATAAAGAATAATAATTTCTATAGTGACTAACTACCGGATATAGTTCCCTTGGAATCAACACTTAATTAAATGTATAAAATGCAAGGAAAGTACACATTTTCAATAATTAAACCTGACGCCGTTCGTGCCAATCATATTGGTTCTATTCTTGTTATGATAGAAAAAGCAGGTTTCTCTATCACAGCCATGTCTATGCTGCAGTTAACCCAAATCGTTGCAGCGCATTTTTATGCAGTACATGCAGATCGTCCTTTTTATAAAGATTTATGTAGCTTCATTGCTTCGGGCCCTATAGTGGCTATGGTATTAGAAAAAGATAATGCAGTTGTAGATCTACGCAAACTAATGGGCGCTACCAATCCAACAGAAGCAGCTGAGGGTACTATTAGAAAAGCATTTGCTACTTCTATCGATTACAATGCAATCCATGGATCAGACTCAGATCAAACAGCTGCCTCTGAAATTTCCTTTTTCTTTCCTAGTCGTAAGCTTCTTGTAAAGCAACCAGCTATTATATAGTGTTGCTATGTTCAAAGGCTTTTAAGCTTAATTTTTACTTGACCAAAAAGTAGACAAAAAACCCAATTCCTGAGTAAGTTGTTAAAATCATCTCTTCCAGCTATTTATAGCGGGTCTTTTGTCTTTATTCTGCATAGCCTACCACAGTGCTTCTAAGAAATTGGATAGTATACAGTTTCTTTTGTAGGTCTACGTCCCTGGATGAGGGCTGAATAGAAATTTTGCTTGTCATATCAGAAGCTAGTGAATGATGGATAGAGTAATAGGATCTTGCTTAATTTGATATCATTTACTAAACAAATCGCTTGACTCTTTCTGAAGAAATGAACTTAGTGTTTCACGTGAAACATTTTTAAATCTATGTTGCTTGAATACGATATTATTGTAGTAGGGGGTGGCCATGCGGGTTGTGAAGCGGCTACAGCTGCTTCTAAGCTAGGTGCTAAGGTTTTGCTGATCACTATGAACTTACAGACAATTGGGCAAATGTCTTGTAATCCAGCTATGGGAGGAATTGCCAAAGGGCAGCTTATTCGAGAAATAGATGCCTTAGGGGGATTTTCTGGGATCATAGCAGATCAATCGACCATCCAGTTTAGAATGTTAAACACCTCCAAGGGGCCAGCGATGTGGAGTCCTCGGACTCAAAATGATCGTAGGTTATTCTCGGAGTGTTGGAGAAGGGCACTTGAATCATTGCCTAATTTAGATTTTTGGCAAGATATGATGGTCTCATTATTGGTAGAAAAGGGAATAGTGAGAGGTATTCAAACTGCACTAGGTATTACGATAAAGAGCCAAGCAGTTATTTTAACCAATGGAACATTTTTAAATGGAGTCATTCATATTGGTGCAAAGAAAATGGCCGGTGGTCGTTCTGCAGAACGAGCTGCCACGGGTATTACTGAACAACTCAAAACTCTGGGTTTTCAAACAGGTAGAATGAAAACAGGCACTTCTCCTCGTGTAGATAGCAGAACATTAGATTATGCTAAAATGGAGGAACAGCCAGGTGATCGGCTACCAGGCAAGTTTTCATTTTTACACACAACCCCTCTTACCCAACAAAAAAGTTGCTATATTACTTATACTAACCCAATAGTCCACAATCTTATTAAAGATAATTTAGCAGATATCCCCATATATAATGGTCAAATTCAAAGCACGGGTCCTCGTTATTGTCCTTCCATAGAAGATAAGGTGCATAGGTTTGCAGATAAAGAGCGGCATCAAATTTTTGTGGAACCAGAAGGCTGGCATACTATTCAAGTATATGTTAATGGATTATCTACTTCATTGCCAGAAGCCATTCAATTCAAGATGTTAAGGGCTATAGTCGGCTTTGAAAAAGCAAAAATGATATGCCCTGGTTATGCCATTGAATATGATTATTTCCCTCCTACCCAATTACACTACACACTAGAGACTCAATTGATTCAAAATCTTTACTTTGCAGGCCAAATCAATGGCACTACTGGTTATGAAGAAGCTGCCTGTCAAGGATTAATGGCAGGGATCAATGCCTATAGAAAAATTAATAGATTGAGCCCAGTCGTATTTAAAAGGTCTCAGGCCTATATTGGCGTTTTAATAGATGATTTAGTAGGCAAGGGTACTGAAGAACCCTATCGAATGTTTACTTCTCGGGCTGAGTTTCGGATTTTACTGAGACAAGATAATGCAGACCTCCGTTTAACAGAATCGGGATATGCTATAGGATTGGCTAGTCATGAACGACTGCAAAAAGTATATAAAAAGAAAGAAGAGATGGCATCTGTTTTTAATTTTTTAAAGCAATGGAAAATACAACCATCGATTATTAACCCAATATTAGCCACAGTAGGTACAAGCTTAGTAGATGAAGTACAATCTGCTTATACATTACTAAAGAGGCCAGAAGTTGACCTTAACAGCTTGCTTTTATTAGATAAACAGGAAAGCAATGTATTATCTACTTATGAAGCAGAAATTCTTCAACAAGTCATCATTCAGATTAAATATGAAAGTTATTTTCTCAAAGAAAAAGAACTGGTAGAGAAAATAGAACGATTGGAACATTATACCATTCCAAGTGATTTTGATTATTTAGCGCTAAAAGCACTCTCTGCAGAAGCATTAGAAAAGCTTCAAAAGAAAAGACCTGCTACCTTGGGGCAAGCTTCGCGGATTAGTGGTGTACGTCCAGCTGATATTTCTATTCTAATGGTCTACTTAGGAAGATAATAGATAATAGATAATAAGGTTTCTTAGAAGCCTTACGAAAGGTTTATCCATAAAAAGTACCTTTTGTGTAGCCATGTATTGTCCTAACGCCTACAAAAATACAACCCGCTTAGTATTCTTTACAAGGATACTTTTTGATATATTTTTATTTTTTCATAGATTGGAGAAGCAGCACAATATTAATGTAATATTCCTATTGTAATAAGATCAGTTTATAGCTTGATTGTCATTGTGTTATTTAGTACTCTAGTACTAGATTTCTTGCGAAATCCTATTGTTGCTGGTAATTTGCACGTCAATCCGGTGCGTCAATCTTTACGTAGTATGCTAGTTACGTTCTGGTTTTGCCCTCCCGTGTCTCTTAATAAATTGCGCAGCATACCTAGTTCACAATCATGCTATCGTTTTATTTGAAATAGATCTGATTAGTTTAAAATTTATGCGAATAAATCGCAATATTTATGGGAAAAATCGTAGCGATTGTCAATCAGAAAGGTGGCGTTGGTAAAACAACTACTGCTATAAACCTGGCAGCAAGTCTTGCTATATTAGAAAGAAAAACTTTGCTTATTGATATTGATCCACAGGCAAATGCAACTTCTGGTGTAGGCATTAAGCCCGAAGAAGTCGAACATAGCATCTACGAGTGTATTGTGGAAGCAGTAGATGCTAAACTATTAATTCAATCAACTAGTATACCTAATCTGGATCTTTTACCCTCTCATATCAACTTAGTTGGTGCAGAAGTAGAGATGGTAAACTTTCAGAATAGAGAAGGCCGTATCAGAGAAGCCTTAAAAGCCATAAAGCCAACTTACGATTATATCGTAGTAGATTGTGCGCCCTCTTTAGGCCTGATTACCATTAATGCACTAACGGCTGCAGATTCTTTAATTATACCGGTTCAGTGTGAATATTTTGCATTAGAGGGGCTAGGCAAGCTTTTAAATACAACCAAAATTATTCAATCTCGTTTAAATCCTAACCTAGAAATAGAGGGCATATTAATGACCATGTATGATGCTAGACTTCGCCTAGCCAACCAAATTGTAGCAGAAGTCAAGAAACATTTTCAAAGCATGGTATTTGAAACCATTATTCCAAGAAATATTAAGCTAAGTGAAGCACCAAGCTTTGGGATGCCTGCTATTATTTATGATGCCGATAGTAAAGGAGCCGTTAGCTACCTTAGCCTTGCTGAAGAGATTACTAGTAGAGATAAGCAATAATGTAAATGATTAAACTATGCAGCCTACAAAAGGAAACCGTGTTCTAGGTCGAGGCCTAAGTGCCCTATTACAGGGAGCACATTCAGAAGCATCTTTTGATACTGCTGAACGTTTTTTTAAAATGATCAAGATTTCATCCATTGCCATCAATCCTTTTCAACCTCGCCAAGACTTTAACCAAGAAACGCTAAATGAATTAAGCGAATCGATAAAATTACATGGCATTATACAGCCACTTACCGTTCGAAAAGTAGCTAATCAGACCTATCAGTTAATAGCTGGAGAGCGACGCCTACGTGCCGCTAGATTAGCAGGTTTAGAAGAGGTACCAAGTTATATACGTACCACAGATGATCTGCATATGTTAGAGGTAGCACTTATTGAAAACATTCAACGTGATTCCTTAAATGCGATTGAAATTGCACTTAGTTACCAACGTTTACTAACAGACTGTAAACTAACACAAGAGGCATTAGCCGAACGCGTTGGTAAAGATAGAACAACGGTTAATAATTACCTTCGGTTACTTAAATTGCCTCCTGATATTCAAATTGCGCTTCGAGACCAAAAAATTTCCATGGGTCATGCCAGGGCATTAATTAACCTTCAAACACCCGAAACACAGTTAAGCTTATTGAAAAAAATCCTAGAAGAGACGCTTTCCGTACGAGAAGTAGAAAAACTAGTGCAAGGGCTAGCTACTACTAGCCATTTAAAAAAACCAACCGTTAAAACACAACTTAATCCTGCATTTACAGCAAGGTTAAAAGATACAACTACGCAATTGAGGCAACAGTTTAATACAAAAGTAATTATAAAAGCAGATGCGAAAAAACAAGGAGAAATTAAAATTATATTTGATTCTGAGGAAGAACTAAAAAGAATTGTGGCTATTATTTCGAATGCAAAATAAGATATGAAACTGCGCTATAATTTTTTTTTAATCATGGTAGGGGCTCTATATTTGCCTGGTCTTGTTCAGGCCAAGGTTACACTGCCGAGTAAGCCGCTCTTACACAATATGCCTCAGCTTCCGTTGCTACATGCTCCTACAGAAAACAGGCTTAATGCGCTCTCTTCTAGTAATAGTAAGGTAGATCAACAGGTCGCCGAAATAACCTTGTTGCATAAGGCAATGCGTGCACAAGCTATGGTACAACGTTCTTGGATTAGTTCGATGGTAGTACCTGGCTTAGGTCAAGTGTACAATAAAGATTATTGGAAAGTACCCTGCTTTTATCTAGGCTTTGTGATAGCCTGTTCTAGGGTCTATTCAGAACATGAAGAGATGAATAAGCACAAACGAACCTTGCTTCTTACAGATCATCGCACCAAGCCCAATGATGCATTTACCCAAAAACGTATTAAAGAATGCGAGCGTACCCGAAATCTGTTTGCTATAATTGCAGCTGCTTGGTACTTATTAAATGTATTTGATGCTTATGCCGGAGGGCATGACCGAACCGTCAATTTTAAAAACGATATTGGGACCAATTCTATTGTAAAACCAGCTGTTGCTACTGTTAAATAGAGGCTGTTGCAACAAGGCTTTAAAGCTTTGTTATAAACAGTTGTTTTTATTTTTAGCAAAAAGCTATAAAATAATTCGGTTCTATTGATTGTTTAGGTCTTTATGCTTAAAATCTTTGATAGTATGGTTATGTCACTCAAGCAAACTAACTAAGTTGCTCAGATATTTCTGTCAATAGGCGTAAGTGCATGCATAATGACGATCCACTTAAGGATGATCACCATTGGTTCATTTAAGCCGTAGGGCATTTTACTTTTACTTTTTTCTTGATAAAAAAGGTAGCCGTTCAGCGCAGTGGCAAAGGTTACGTAGAAAAAGCAAAAACGCCCCTTGTAAAATAGTTGCGCTCAGCAAGTGCCTGTTATAACTGAAATAGCAAAACAGTTAAAAGGGAAACCCGAAGGGCGGATTCTGTTTTTCCAGTTGTGACAGGCACTTTCCGCAACTTTTTACCCAGGGCTTGATTTTTTGCCCACTTTTTTATCAAGCAAAAAGTGGAATTAAAATGCCTTAGGCTGAGTTTATGATTTTCCCGCTGGGCAATAGATCGTTTCATTAATTTTACTGTGCACTAAAAGCCTTTATCGAAGGCCATAAATCAAACCCATAATTCAAAGTCATAACTGACCACCCATAACCCGCTATACCCTCACCCCATATGGTTAAAAAGATTATGCTGATAAATTTGTAATTTTAAGTAGAATCAGATAAAATTTTAACCTATGCCCACAGACGCCATAAAACTCAAGTCTAAACTTAAATTAGCCATACAGGAAGCATTTTTAAACATCTATAACCTGTCTTTATCAGAAGAAGCCTGTAGCCTACAGCTTACCAGAAAAGAATTCCAAGGTACCTTTTCATTGCCTGTGTTTCCTTTTTGTAAAAAATGTGACGCAAAACCGACCGAATTAGCCGAACAAATAGGCCAATGGCTCCAAACCCATACCGATCTAATAGCCAGTTATAATGTTATAGGCGGTTTTTTAAACCTTGTGATCCATGATGCCATTTGGATTGCTATTTTAAAAGCCATTTCACAAGACACAACCTATGGTTGCTTGCCCAAACAAATGGGCCATGTAGTCGTAGAATTCTCATGCCCCAATACCAACAAACCCCAACACCTGGGCCATTTACGGAATAACTTTTTAGGAAGCTCTTTGGCCGCTATCTTAGATGCTGCTGGATATACCATTCATAAAGTGAACCTCATTAATGATCGAGGCATTCATATTTGTAAATCCATGGTGGCCTACCAACAATTTGGCAATGATGAAACGCCGGCAACCACCGGTATAAAAGGAGACCATTTGGTCGGCAAATATTATGTAAAATTTGATCAAGTATATAAAGCAGAACGGGCCCTTATGGCAAAAAATGGGCAGGATATAGGCGTGCCACCTATTTTGCAAGAGGCCCAAAAAATGCTAGTGAAGTGGGAAAAAGGCGACCCTTCGGTTATGGCTTTATGGAAAAAAATGAATGGATGGGTTTACGATGGGTTTAATGTCACCTATAGCCAATTAGGCATCACTTTTGATAAAGTCTATTATGAATCTGAGGCCTATCTGCTTGGCAAAACCATTGTAGAAGAGGGATTACAAAAAAATATATTCTATAAAAGAGCTGATGGCGCTATTGCAGTGGATTTATCTAAACAAGGTTTAGGCGAAAAAGTCCTATTACGTAGTGATGGCACAGCTGTTTACATTACACAAGATCTAGGTATAGCCGATTGGCGTTATGCGGATTATAGATTTGATCAAATGATTTATGTGGTCGGTAATGAGCAAGCCTATCATTTTAAGGTTTTGTTTGCCATTATGGCCCAGTTGGGTAGACCCTATGCAGCAGCTATGCACCACTTCCCTTATGGCATGGTTGATCTTCCCGATGGTAAAATGAAGTCCAGAGAAGGTAATGTAGTAGATGCCGACAATCTAATGGAAGAAATGGTTCATACAGTCAGAAACTATATGGGAACCAATCATAAAACTGAAGGAATATTCCAGGAAGCATTACAAAAATTGCACCATACCTTAGCAATGGGGGCTTTAAAGTTTTTCTTACTACGGGTAGCGCCTCAAAAAAGGATGTTGTTTAATCCTAATGAATCTATTGATTTTCATGGTGATACTGGAACTTTTATTCAATATACCCATGCTAGAATCTGTTCACTAGTATGCAAAGCTAAAACGATTACAAAAATTCCATTGGATGCGTTTCCGAGCGTATCACTTAGTCAACTAGAGCAGACACTTATCTTTCAACTCTATAGATTGCCAGATGTAATAGAAGAAGCAGCCACCACTTATATGCCTTCTGTAATAGCCCAGTATGCCTTAGAATTGGCTAAAACCTATAACAAATTTTATGGTAATTATCCCATATTACGTGAATCGGATCTAAGTAGTAGAGCAGTCAGGCTATTGCTTTCTGTTTGTGTGGGCAACGTCTTAAAAAAAAGTATGGCATTATTAACCATTGAACTTCCAGAGCAGATGTAGGCTCAGTAGGTGTATCTGTTCAGGTAATGGCATCAACTTAATTTCTATATTTTATTGATTTTCAAAATTTGGGTCTGCCTTGCCATAAGGCTGAGTTAGATACCAGTAGGTTATTTGTAATACGTAGCTTAATTATGTAATAATGAAAGAACGTCCTATTCCTTATGAGCGAACCATTTATACCGATTTATCGGTTGAGCAACTGATTCAACAAGCCGTAGCGCGTGACGAGGGCGTGCTAGCCGCTAATGGTGCTTTATCTGTGCGGACGGGTAGCCGTACAGGACGTTCACCAAAAGATAGATTTATTGTTAAAACAGCTGATATAGCTGATGAAGTAGTGTGGGGTAAGGTCAATCAACCCATCGAAGAAAACGTATTCGAATCTTTATGGCAACGTGCCCAAGACTACTTAGCAACCATTGATATTTTTATTGCCCATTTGCAAGTTGGGGCAGATGCTCAATATTATTTACCTGTTACTATCATCAGTGAATATGCTTGGCATAATCTATTTGCTTATCAGTTATTTATTCGTCCAGAAGATTTTCATGGCCAGCATGCGCAACCTACCTGGACTATCCTCACCGTTCCTGGATTATTAACCAAGGGCATCGATGATGGTGTATATAGCGACGCGGCTTTAGTCATTCATTTAACCGAGCGCAAGGTATTGTTATGTGGCCATCAATATGCAGGTGAGATCAAAAAAGCCATGTTTTCAGTCTTAAGTTATTGGTTACCTAAAGCAGACGTGCTCCCTATGCATTGTTCAGCTAATGTAGGTAAATCAGGTGATGTCGCTTTGTTTTTTGGGTTATCGGGTACGGGTAAGACTACGCTATCGGCAGATCCCAAGCGTTATTTAATGGGTGATGATGAACATGGATGGAGTGCGCACGGTCTATTTAATTTTGAAGGAGGCTGCTATGCCAAATGCATTAATTTATCACCAGTGCATGAGCCAGTTATCTGGAATGCCATTCGCTATGGCGCTATTATGGAAAACGTAACACTAGATCCAAAGACCTTAGAACCAGATTATGCTGATAGTAGTTTGACGCAAAATAGCCGTGTAGCCTATCCAATTGATTACGTTGAGCAACGTATACCCAGACAACGTGTTGACCGTTCCCCTGCATCTATTATATTCCTGACATGTGATCTCTATGGCGTTCTTCCTGCAGTAGCCCGTTTAACAGAAGCACAAGCTGCCTATTATTTTTTAAGTGGTTATACTGCATTGGTAGGCAGTACAGAAATAGATCAAGCAGCATCCATTCAAACAACCTTTAGCACCTGTTTTGGTGCGCCTTTTTTTCCCAGACCTGCTTCAGTATATGTAGCGCTTTTTAGCAAACGTTTATCCACCAGTGGTGCGCAAGTCTATTTAGTCAATACTGGGTGGACAGGTGGAAGCTATGGGCAAGGCTACCGATTTCCTATTTCAGTAACACGTACAATCATTGATGCCATTTTAAATGGCCAGCTTAAAACAGCTGAGTACAGCCAGTTACCAGGCTTTAATTTGGCTATTCCTAAGGCCTTACCAGGCCTGGATGCCACCTTATTGGACCCTAGAAAAACTTGGGGCAATCTAATGGAATACCATGCGAAGGCCAAAGCGTTGATTGCGCTCTTTTTGGAAAATGCCAAACGATTTACAATCAGTCCTTCTATTCAAGCGGCTGCGCCTGTATTAGAGTATCTGTTCATTATATTGG